>NZ_JBYTBK010000007.1:0-145258 GCF_058789115.1 Pseudomonas sp. FW300-N1A1
GCAGCCCAGCGGGAGCAAGCTCCCTCGCCACGGGTTTCGTGTTCGGCTTTGTTTTTCTTAACTGACCGGCATTACCCGAGTGGACGCTTTTTTATGAGCCTGATTCGATTACTTCAGGGTGATCGTGCCTTTCATCATCGAGATGTGGCCCGGGAACGAGCAGAAGAAACCGTATTTTTCGGCAGCGTTGAGTTTCGACACGTCGAAGGTCACGGAGTCCTTCTCGCCAGCACCAATGATTTTGGTGTGGGCGATGATGCGTGCATCACCTTCTTTCAGGTAGTTCTTGTCGATGCCGGCGCTCAGGCCATCAGTGGCGATCGGCTGCATGTCCGCATCTTTGCTCACCACAATGTTATGGCCCATGACGTTCTTCGGCAGGCTGCCGGAGTGGCCCAGGTTGATGGTGAATTCCTTGCAGGTCTTGTCGATGGTGATGTCCTTGGTGTTGAAGGACATCTGATCAGTAGAATCGACGTCGATCGAGCACTTTTCAGCCGCCATCAATTGGCTGCTAGCCAGTGTCAACAGGGATACCGCAACAAGTTTGGCAAACATGGTGAATCTCCAAGGCAGGGTTATCAAAATCCGTATGGCGTAAAGACTGCCTGAATTTACTGAAAGTTCATATGACTTGAGTCAAGAATTGTATACACGTTTCAGGCTATGACACTCATCGAAACAATCTACCAGCCAGATACCTCGCCCGGGCCTAAGATCGCCTCACTGTCCCTCCTGCGGAGTACCTGCCATGTCCATCGATAGCCTGTTGTACAGCCTGCTGGCCGCCTACGCCTGTGGTGCCAGCGGCACCTGCGAAGCACCTCGTCGCGAGGATTAGCCCTTGGAGCGAAACGCCCCAGCCATTACTCTGCGCTCGTCACCGACCATGGAGTAAGGCATGTCTTTAGCGTCTGTTTGTGTGTTCTGCGGTGCCAGCACCGGCACTAACCCCGCCTACCGGGAAGCGGCCATCGCGCTCGGCCAGGAGCTTGCCCGACGCAAGCTGACCCTGGTGTACGGCGGCGGCGCGGTCGGCCTGATGGGCATCGTCGCCGATGCTGCGCTGGCGGCGGGTGGCGAGGTGATCGGGATCATTCCCGAAAGCCTGAAGAGCAAGGAAATCGGGCACAAGGGCCTGACGCGCCTGGAAGTGGTCGATGGCATGCACGCCCGCAAGGCACGCATGGCCGAGCTGAGCGACGCCTTCATCGCGCTGCCAGGCGGCCTGGGGACGTTCGAGGAGCTGTTCGAAGTCTGGACCTGGGGACAGCTCGGCTATCACGGCAAACCGCTGGGCTTGCTGGAAGTGAACGGTTTCTACAGCAAACTGACCGCTTTTCTTGATCATGTCGTCGGCGAAGGCTTCGTTCGCGAGCAGCACCGTGACATGCTGCAAACGAGCGAATCGCCGGCGAATCTGCTGGACGCGCTGGATGCTTGGCAACCGGTAGTCGCGCCAAAATGGGCCGGGCAAAAACCCGGCTAACCCATGGCCCCGGTTTAAAGGCAGAATACGCGCCGCTCAACCTCACCTTCGACCCCAGAGGATCGCCCATGGCCAAACCTAATTATTCCTTCGCCAAACGTCAGAGAGACTTGGCCAAGGAGCAGAAGAAAGAGGAAAAGCTTCAGCGCAAGAAAGCAACCGCTGAAGAAGCTGCACTGAACCCTGAGGGTGAAGTGACAGCAACAGACGATGTTGATGCACCGAAAGACCAGGCGCCCGACGCCTGAGCCCCTCAGGGCCTGATGACCTGATCAGGCCCACCGAGATCTGTGTCCAGGGTCGGCAGTGACATTGCCGGCCCTCGCAGGCTCTCCCATTGCCTACCCACCTGCAAGGCACTCGGCAACGGTCGATCACGGACCTGTGGCGAGGGAGCGCGCTCCCGCTGAAGCACGACGCACTCCTGACACCTGCACCCGCACTTCATCAGGCCCTGCACGCTCATCGATTTTGCGCCCGCGGTATCCGAACGCGGACCGGCGATAGGAGCAAGCCCACCACCACAAAAATGCGACCAAAACGCAAAACGCCAACCCGAAGGTTGGCGTTCTGATTGAAGCGCGTGAGGCTTAGCGCGGCACGACCGGCTTACGGGCGGGTTTTGGCCCCTTGCCTTTGGCTGCGTCCTTGCGCTCCTTGGCGGCCTGCTGGTTGCGGGCAAATGCCGCGGCCTTGGCCTGTTCACGCTTGTCCCACGGATTGCCACCATCACTGGCACGCGGCGGCAGGCCGGTGTGCTGGGTGAGGATCTTGGTGGTTTGCTCTTTCGCCACTTTATGGCTACCGGCTGGCGTCGAGTTCTTGCGACGGGCGCTCTGGTAGCTGTCGGTGGCCGGCTGGTGCAGCGGGATCAACTGGTTCTTGCCCGGCCCGATCAGGTCGGCGCGGCCCATGCGGATCAGCGCCTCACGCAGCATCGGCCAGCCTTTCGGATCGTGGTAACGCAAGAACGCCTTGTGCAGACGACGCTGCTCTTCGCTCTTGACGATAGTCACGCCGTCGCTCTTGTAGGTGACCTTACGCAACGGGTTCTTGCCCGAGTGGTACATCGCGGTGGCGGTGGCCATCGGCGATGGGTAGAACGCCTGCACCTGATCCGCGCGGAAACCGTTGCCCTTGAGCCACAGGGCCAGGTTCATCATGTCTTCGTCGGTGGTGCCCGGGTGGGCGGCGATGAAGTACGGAATCAGGTACTGCTCCTTGCCCGCTTCCTTGGTGTACTTCTCGAACATGCGCTTGAACTTGTCATAGCTGCCGATGCCCGGCTTCATCATCTGGTTGAGCGGACCTTCCTCGGTGTGTTCCGGGGCGATCTTCAGGTAACCACCGACGTGGTGGGTCACCAGCTCTTTAACGTACTCCGGCGACTCGACCGCCAGGTCATAGCGCAGGCCGGAAGCAATCAGGATCTTCTTCACACCCGGCAAGGCGCGGGCGCTGCGATACAGCTGAATCAGCGACGAGTGGTCGGTGTTCAGGTTCGGGCAGATGCCCGGGAATACGCACGATGGCTTGCGGCACGCGGATTCGATTTCCGGGCTCTTGCAGGCAATGCGGTACATGTTCGCGGTCGGGCCGCCCAGGTCGGAAATCACCCCGGTAAAACCTGGCACCTTGTCGCGGATCTCTTCGATTTCGCGAATGATCGACTCTTCGGAACGGTTCTGGATGATCCGGCCTTCGTGTTCGGTAATCGAGCAGAACGTACAGCCACCGAAGCAGCCACGCATGATGTTCACCGAGAAGCGGATCATGTCGTAGGCCGGGATCTTCTCCTTGCCATACGCCGGGTGCGGAACACGGGCGTAAGGCATGCCGAATACGTAGTCCATCTCTTCGGTGGTCATCGGAATCGGCGGCGGGTTGAACCAGACGTCGACTTCGCCGTGCTTCTGTACCAATGCGCGAGCGTTGCCCGGGTTGGTTTCCAGGTGCAGCACGCGGTTGGCGTGAGCATAAAGCACCGAGTCACCACGGACTTTTTCCACCGAAGGCAGGCGGATCACGGTCTTGTCGCGGGTCATGCGCGGGCTGGCCAGGATCTGCACGACCTTGGCTTCCTGCGGATCCTCGACCGGTCCCTTCTCCTGCTCGATGGCGCAGGCCTGGGTATCCTGGGTGTTGACGTACGGGTTGATGATCTTGTCGATCTTGCCTGGACGGTCGATACGGGTGGAGTCCACTTCGTACCAGCCTTGCGGCGTGTCGCGACGAATGAACGCGGTGCCGCGCACATCGGTGATGTCTTCGATCTTGTGCCCGTAGGACAAGCGCTGGGCAACTTCGACAATGGCCCGCTCGGCGTTGCCGTACAGCAGGATGTCGGCGCTGGCGTCGATCAGGATCGAGTTGCGTACCCGGTCCTGCCAGTAGTCGTAGTGGGCAATGCGGCGCAGGGACGCTTCGATGCCGCCGAGGACAATCGGCACATGCTTGTAGGCTTCCTTGCAGCGCTGGCTGTACACCAGGCTTGCGCGATCCGGACGTTTGCCCGCCATGCCACCGGGGGTGTAGGCGTCATCGGAGCGGATTTTCTTGTCGGCGGTGTAGCGGTTGATCATCGAATCCATGTTGCCGGCCGCGACACCGAAGAACAGGTTCGGCTCGCCGAGCTTCATGAAGTCGTCTTTGGACTGCCAGTTCGGCTGGGCAATGATCCCGACGCGGAAGCCCTGGGACTCCAGCAGCCGGCCAATGATTGCCATGCCGAACGACGGGTGGTCGACGTACGCATCACCGGTGACGATGATGATGTCGCAGGAATCCCAGCCAAGCTGATCCATCTCCTCCCTGCTCATTGGCAGGAATGGCGCTGGACCGAAGCATTCGGCCCAGTACTTGGGATAGTCAAATAACGGCTTGGCTGTTTGCATGACGGTGACCGGTGTTGAGATGAAAAATCGCGGGCGCGGAATATAGCACAAATTTTGACCAATTCCGACGGCTATGGTCGGAAATTGTTGCGGCCACTGCCAGGACAAACTGCATCCAGACACAACCCCCTGTGGCAAGGGAGCTTGCTCGTGCTCGAGTGCGAAGCAGTCGTAGAGTCAGCGAACGCGATCTATCTGGACAGCGTGGTACAGGTTTTGGGGCTGCTGCGCAGCCCAGCGGGAGCAAGCTCCCTCGCCACAGTTATTCGTCGTCGAAGTTATAGCTGCCCGGCGCCAGGTTTTCGAAGCGGGTGTACTTACCGATGAATGCCAGTCGTGACGTACCGATCGGGCCGTTCCGCTGCTTGCCGATGATGATTTCGGCGATGCCTTTGTGCTCGGTTTCCGGGTGGTACACCTCGTCCCGGTACACGAACATGATGACGTCGGCGTCCTGCTCGATCGCTCCGGATTCCCGCAAGTCAGAGTTGATCGGGCGCTTGTTCGGTCGTTGCTCCAGGGAGCGATTGAGCTGCGACAGCGCCACGACCGGGCAGTTGAATTCCTTGGCCAGGGCTTTCAAGGAACGGGAAATTTCGGAAATCTCGTTGGTCCGGTTATCGCCACCGGAGCCTGGGATCTGCATCAGCTGCAGGTAGTCGATCATGATCAGGCCGACCTCGCCATGCTCACGCACCAGGCGCCGGGTCCGCGCACGCATCTCCGACGGGCTGATACCCGCAGTGTCATCGATGAACAGCTTGCGGTCATTGAGCAGGTTGACCGCCGAGGTCAGGCGCGGCCAATCGTCATCTTCCAGGCGACCGGCGCGGACCTTGGTCTGGTCGATCCGGCCCAGGGACGAGAGCATACGCATGATCAGCGATTCGCCTGGCATCTCCAGCGAGTAGACCAGCACGCACTTGTCGCTGCGCAGTACGGCGTTTTCCACCAGGTTCATCGCAAAGGTGGTTTTACCCATGGACGGACGGCCGGCGACAATGATCAAGTCGGCCGGCTGCAGGCCACTGGTCTTCTCGTCGAGGTCGGTGTAGCCGGTGGACAGGCCGGTGATGGCGTTATCGGTATTGAACAAGGTGTCGATACGGTCGATGGCCTTGGTCAACAGCTCGTTCACACCCACCGGGCCGCCGGTCTTCGGTCGCGCCTCGGCGATCTGGAAGATCTGCCGTTCGGCTTCATCGAGGATCTCGGCCGCGGTACGACCTTCCGGGTTGAACGCCGAGTCGGCGATTTCAGTGCTGATGCCGATCAGTTGGCGCAGGGTCGCCCGCTCGCGAACGATCTGGGCATAGGCCTTGATGTTGGCGACCGACGGCGTGTTTTTCGCCAGTTCGCCCAGATAGCCGAGGCCGCCGACTTGCGAGGTCTGACCTTCCTTGTCCAATTGCTCGGCCAGGGTCACGACGTCGATCGGCGAATTCTGATCGGCCAGCTTGGCGATCGCACGGAAGATCAGGCGGTGGTCATGACGATAGAAATCACCGTCCGAGACCTGATCGAGCACGCGCTCCCAGGCGTTGTTGTCCAGCATCAGACCACCGAGCACGGCCTGTTCGGCCTCGATGGAATGGGGCGGCACTTTCAGCGCGGCGGTTTGCAGATCGTATTGCTCAGGAGCGGAGATATCGTTCATGGCCACTTGGAATTAGTTGTAGAAAATCAGGAACCGCAGAAAGACAAAGGGCACGACCTGTAAACAGGATCGTGCCCGATGTTACCGGCAAGTACCCAAGGGTACCAGCCGACAAGTGCTGCTTAAGCTGCTACCACGACAACGCGTACGGTGGCTTCAACTTCAGCGTGCAGGTGCACGGCTACGTCGAATTCACCTACGTTGCGGATGGTGCCGTTCGGCAGACGAACTTCGCTTTTTGCAACTTCAACGCCAGAGGCGGTCAGTGCATCAGCGATGTCGTGAGTACCGATCGAACCGAACAGCTTGCCTTCGTCACCGGCGGTGGCAGTGATGGTCACTTCCAGCTCAGCCAGTTGGGCAGCGCGGCTTTCAGCCGAAGCTTTCTTGTCTGCTGCAGCTTTTTCCAGCTCAGCGCGACGCTCTTCGAACGCAGCCAGGTTGGCAGCGGTCGCAGCGGTAGCTTTGCCGTAAGGCAGCAGGTAGTTACGGCCGTAACCAGCCTTAACGTTCACTTTGTCGCCCAGGTTGCCCAGGTTGGCGACTTTTTCCAGAAGGATCAGTTGCATGTGAAAATCCTCTTAACTTTTAACCTTCACCGTTCGCGTTATCGGCGTCTTTCGGCGTCGAACGACCGCGAAAATCAATCAGGCTGTCGACAATGGCCAGGACCACCAGCAACGGATAGATCAGCTGCATAAACAGCAACAGCGTTACGTACAACCCCACCAGCCAAAACTTGGCCAGTCGCTTTTCAGCCACCAGCCCATGAATCAGGGCCAGCCCGGCGAACACCAGCGGTACGCTGCACAACGGCGTCAACATGGCCATCTGGGTACCGAAGTTCGGCCCCAGAAGCATGCACGCCAGCAGCAACATCGCCGGCCCCAGCGGGATCCGGATGGCGCGAAATTCGCGACCAAAACCACCGGGGTTGTACAACAACGCCTGCCAGTAGCGCCCGACAATCAGGCTCAGCAAACTGACGATTTGCAGCAAGGCCGCTATCAGGCCGGTCAGGACCGGGGCAATCAGGGCGGCAAGACGCGCTCGCTCCTCTTCCGACAATTGTTGGTAGAGGTCACCAAGGGCCATCGGCAGGATCTTTACCAGCTCCTGCGACAGCAACTCGATGTGAGGGCGGAAAACCGCACCCAGCACCACTGAAAACACCACTCCTATCGCTACGCTGACCAGCAGCGTGCGGTTCCAGGACCCACTTGCGCGCAAAACCAGCGCAAGGCCCGAAGACCCCAGCAGCACCATGAGTGCGCGTGGATCATCGGAATACAGCCACCAGATCAAGGCCGGCAGTATCCCCAGAGCAAGAACGCCCAAGGCGTCCTTCAATCCGCGCCGCAGCAGCACAAGGCTCCCCGCAGCAGCACCCAACCAATACAACAACGGCAATGCCGCGCATCCAGCCACTACCAGAGTGGCCTGCATACGGCCGCGCATGATGAACTCTGCTATGGCGCGCATGCATTCAATCCTTTGCTACGTGTCGACTGCCCGGTCTCAGCGGCCGTGGCTGTCGGTGTAGGCCAGCAGGGCCAGGAAGCGGGCGCGCTTGATAGCGGTGGCCAGCTGACGCTGATAACGAGCTTTGGTACCGGTGATGCGGCTTGGAACGATTTTGCCGGTCTCGGATACATAAGCTTTCAGAGTGTTGAGATCTTTGTAATCGATCTCCTTCACTTCTTCAGCGGTGAAACGGCAGAACTTACGACGACGGAAGAAACGTGCCATGTAATTGGCTCCTCAAAAGGTCCGTGGATTACTCGTCAGCGTTATCGCTGGCGTCGCTGTCATCACCCTCAACGCCTTCGGCGTCGGAGTGCTCAGGACGGTCGCGACGCTCACGGCGCTCACTGCGGTTTTCTTCAGCCTTGAGCATCTCGGATTGGCCGGTAACGGCTTCTTCGCGACGGATGACCAGGTTACGGATCACAGCATCGTTGTAGCGGAAGTTGTCTTCCAGCTCGGCCAGGGCCTTGCCAGTGCACTCAACGTTCAGCATCACGTAGTGAGCCTTGTGAACATTGTTGATTGCGTAGGCCAGTTGACGACGGCCCCAATCTTCCAGACGGTGGATTTTGCCGCCGTCTTCTTCGATCAGCTTGGTGTAACGCTCAACCATGCCGCCGACTTGCTCGCTTTGATCCGGGTGGACCAAAAAGATGATTTCGTAATGACGCATGAATGCTCCTTACGGGTTGTAGCCTGCCGCTCAAAAGCGGTCAGACAAGGAGTGAATGACACTTATGGACTTGCGGACGCTAGACACGTTGGTGCCTGCCATCACAGCAAGGGGCGCAATTGTAGAGAAGGGACAGGAGAGGTGCAAGGCAATTGGCGATTATTTGAACAGTTCGTTCACACCGCCAATTATCATCTTGACGCATAACCAACACGGGAGCGGGCTTGCTCGCGAATGCGGCACTACATCCAACATCTTTGCTGAATGTTACTCCGCTTTCGCGAGCAAGCCCGCTCCCACCGTTTGATCGTATTCGACTTACTTCTTGGCAGCAGCCTTGGCTTTGACGCTACGCTGACGCTGCGCCTCGAACAGGCACACGCCAGTCGCCACGGACACGTTGAGGCTACTGACGCTACCAGCCATCGGCAGATTCACCAGATAGTCGCAATGCTCGCGGGTCAGGCGACGCATGCCCTTGCCCTCGGCCCCCATGATCAGGATGGTCGGGCCAGTCAGGTCCTGCTCATAAAGACTGACCTCAGCCTCCCCCGCCGTACCGACAACCCACAGACCACGCTGCTGGAGCTTCTCCAGGGTACGCGCCAGGTTGGTCACGGCGACCAGCGGAATCACTTCCGCGGCACCGCAGGCGACTTTTCGTACAACCGGGGTCAAGGTGGCGGACTTGTCCTTTGGCACGATCACTGCCAGTGCACCCGCCGCATCGGCAGAGCGAAGGCAGGCGCCGAGGTTGTGCGGATCGGTCACGCCGTCGAGCACCAGCAACAGTGGCGCGCCTTCAGTGCGATCCAGCAGCTCATCGAGCATCGCTTCGCCCCAGACCTGGCTCGGACTCACCTCCGCTACCACACCCTGGTGCACGCCCTCGACCCAGGCATCCATTTCGCGGCGCTCGGCCTGGCCGACCTGGACACGGTTTTCGTTGGCCAGTTCGATCAGGGTCTGGACCCGCGGATCACCGCGACCTTCGGCCAGCCAGATCTGCTTGACGCGCTTGGGGTGATGACGCAGCAACGCTTCTACAGCATGCACGCCGTAGATTTTTTCCAACTGACTCATGACTTGGCCTTAGGTTTACGCGCCCCGCCACTTTTAGCTGGGGCCGAGCCCGCTTTTGGCGGACCTTTACGGTGTTTACTCGGTTTGGCTGGCTTGCCGCCGGAGGCCTTTTCAGGCGCCGACCGTCCGGTCTTTCCCCCAGACGCCGCTTTACCGCCGCTTTTCGCTTCGGCCAGCAATGCCTGCTTCATTTCACGACTTTTGCGCACTTCGGCGTTTTTCGCCGCCGCATCGCTTGGGCGATAGGCTTCCGGCGCCTTTTCCTTCGCAGGACGGCGGCCGGTTTTTGCCGGAGCAGGCTCGGCAGCAGTCTTGGCCGCCGGGGCCGAGGTCTCTGCACCACGCTTCTTGCGACCAATCGGTGCGCTGATGGTTTTTTCGGCCATCTCGAAGTCGATCTTGCGCTCGTCCAGGTCAACCCGCATCACGCGCACTTCAACGGTATCGCCGAGGCGGAAGCTGCGACCGGTACGCTCACCGGCCAGGCGGTGATGGACTGGGTCGAAGTGGTAGTAGTCGCCCGGCAAGGCGGTCACGTGGACCAGGCCTTCGACGTAGATGTCGGTCAGCTCGACGAACAGGCCGAAACCGGTCACGGCGGTGATCACACCCGGGAACGACTCGCCCACGCGATCCTTCATGAACTCGCACTTGAGCCAGTTCACCACGTCGCGGGTGGCTTCGTCGGCACGGCGCTCGCTCATCGAGCACTGCTCGCCCAACTGCTCCAGAATCGCTTCATCGTATGGATAGATACGTGCTTTCGGGATACTCATCGCACCGGCACGCTTGACGTGCGGGGTATCCATTTTCGAATGGATAACGCTGCGAATCGCCCGGTGCGTGAGCAGGTCCGGGTAACGACGAATCGGCGAGGTGAAGTGGGTATAGGCTTCGTAATTCAGGCCGAAGTGACCCTGGTTATCCGCGCTGTACACCGCCTGGCTCAACGAGCGCAGCATGACGGTCTGGATCAGGTGGAAATCCGGACGATCCTTGATACCGGCCAGCAATGCCTGATAGTCCTTCGGCGACGGGCCGTCCTTGCCTTTGTGCAGAGACAGGCCGAGCTCACCGAGGAAGGCGCGCAGTTTTTCCAGACGCTCCGGCGGCGGGCCATCGTGAACGCGATACAGCGCAGGAATTTCGTGTTTCTTCAGGAACTCAGCGGTGGCCACGTTGGCCGCCAGCATGCATTCCTCGATCAGCTTGTGCGCATCGTTGCGAACCGTCGGACGGATTTCGGCGATCTTGCGCTCGGTACCGAAGATGATCCGGGTTTCCTGGGTCTCGAAATCGATCGCGCCGCGCACGTGACGGGCAGCCAGCAATACCTTGTACAGCGAGTAGAGCTGCTTGAGGTGCGGCACGACGTCGGTGTATTCGCCACGCAGCTGACGGGCTTCGGTGGATTTCGGCTGCTCCAGCATCGAGCTGACCTTGTTGTAGGTCAGGCGGGCGTGGGAGTGAATCACCGCTTCGTAGAAGCAGTAGTCGGTCATTTCGCCAGACTTGGAGATGGTCATCTCGCACACCATGGCCAGACGATCGACATGCGGATTCAGCGAGCACAGGCCGTTGGACAGCTGCTCAGGCAGCATCGGCACCACACGCTCGGGGAAGTACACCGAGTTGCCACGGACCTGGGACTCGGCATCCAGCGCCGAGCCGATCTTCACGTAGCTGGAGACGTCGGCGATCGCCACGTACAACTTCCAGCCACCGGAGAACAGGCGCAGTTTGCCTGGCTTGGCTTCGCAGTACACCGCGTCGTCGAAGTCGCGGGCATCTTCGCCATCGATGGTGACGAACGGCAGATGGCGCAGGTCGATGCGCTTCTCTTTGTCTTTTTCTTCGACTTCCGGCTTGAGCTTGGCGGCTTCCTTGAGCACCGCTTCAGGCCAAACGTGAGGAATGTCGTAGGTGCGCAGGGCGACGTCAATCTCCATGCCCGGCGCCATGTAGTTACCGACGACTTCCACCACATCGCCCTGCGGCTGGAAGCGTGGCGTCGGCCAGTGAGTGATCTTCACTTCAACGAATTGGCCGATCTTGGCATTGGCGTTACGGCCCGGGGTAACCAGCACTTCCTGCTGGATCTTCGGGTTGTCGGCAACGACGAAGCCGATACCGCCCTCTTCGAAGTAACGACCAACGATCGTCTCGTGGGCACGGGACACCACTTCGACGATCATGCCTTCGCGGCGACCACGACGGTCCAGGCCGGAAACCCGCGCCAAGGCACGGTCGCCATCGAACACCAGGCGCATCTGCGCCGGGCTCATGAACAGGTCGTCACTGCCGTCGTCCGGGACCAGGAAGCCGAAGCCGTCACGGTGACCGCTGATGCGGCCCAGGATCAGGTCGAGTTTGTCCACCGGCGCGTAAGTGCCACGACGGGTATAGATCAGTTGAGCGTCGCGCTCCATGGCGCGCAGGCGGCGGCGCAGGGCTTCGATCTGGTCTTCTGTGGTCAGACCAAACTCTTCGACCAGTTGCTCGCGGTTAGCAGGCGAACCTCGATCAGCAAGGTGCTGAAGGATCAGTTCGCGGCTAGGAATAGGGTTTTCATATTTTTCCGCTTCACGAGCGGCCTCGGGATCGAGGGACTGCCAATCGGCCATTAGAGAGTTTTCACCTTGTCTATATGCGGGTTAGTTTGGCATACGCGTATTGAAACGGGAAATTTCAGGTTCTAGAAGCCTCTAAAAGTCCCTTCCTGGCTCAGGAATAATACCGCCGGGCACCATTCGAGAAATTTTCCAGGTTTTTTTGAAACCAGGGGTTTACAGTTAAAAGGACGCTCCGTATAGTGCGCGCCATCGACGACGCACAACGTTGCCGATACTGCCCAGATGGTGAAATTGGTAGACACGCCAGCTTCAGGTGCTGGTGACCGCAAGGTCGTGGAAGTTCGAGTCTTCTTCTGGGCACCAATTCAGAGCTTGAGATTAGTTCAATTTCAAGGCTCACACAAAAACCCGCGAAAGCGGGTTTTTGCATTCTGGGCGTTTGATTTAATTTTATTAAATCAGGGGTTTACAGATCAAACGACGCTCCGTATAGTGCGCCACATCAACAGCGGCAACGTTGCTGATACTGCCCAGATGGTGAAATTGGTAGACACGCCAGCTTCAGGTGCTGGTGACCGCAAGGTCGTGGAAGTTCGAGTCTTCTTCTGGGCACCAATTCAAATTCAAGGTCACGATCTTGAATTTCACAGAAACCCGCGAAAGCGGGTTTTTGCGTTCCTGGCATCTGAAAACTCCAGGCACCTCCTCTCCACAGAGTTCAGCACCAGCTCCTTAGCAAACCCTCACCCTCCCCGCAAGACGCACTTGAGAAACAATATCGTTTATCATTGTTGCAAGATTTTGCAATGCGACAGTGAGGAACCCTGCGAATGACGTTTCGAAATACCCTGCGCCGCGGCCTGACCATCACCCTGCTGGGGCTGACCCTGACCTCCCCGCTCACTCAGGCTGCCGACCCCGTTTCCCTGACGCTGTACAACGGCCAACACAAGGAAGTCGGTGACGCTGTCGCCAAAGCCTTCGAAGCCAAGACCGGCATTCACGTCAACGTACGCAAAGGCAGCAGTAACCAGCTCGCCAGCCAGATCGTCGAAGAAGGCGATCGCTCGCCAGCCGACGTGATCTACACCGAAGAATCCCCACCCCTGAACAAACTGGGCGAACAAGGCCTGCTGGCCAAGGCCGACGACGCCACCCTTGCCGTTCTGCCCAAGGAATACGTTGCCAGCAATGGCACCTGGATCGGCGTCACTGCCCGGGTCCGGGTGGTTGCCTACAACCCGAAACTGATCGACGAAAAAGACCTGCCCAAATCGGTCATGGAATTCTCCGACCCGCAGTGGCAAGGCAAGGTCGGCTTCGTCCCCACCAGCGGTGCATTCCAGGAACAAGCGGTCGCGATCATCAAGATGCACGGAATGGACGCCGCCGAAGAATGGCTGACCGGCCTGCGCGCGTTCGGCAAGACCTACAGCAACAACATGGTGGCCTTGAAGGCGGTGGAAAACGGTGAAGTCGCCACCGTACTGGTGAACAACTACTACTGGTTTGCCCTGCAACGGGAAAAAGGCCAGCTCGACTCAAAACTGTATTACTTCACCGGCGGCGATGTCGGCGGCCTGATAACCGTCTCCAGCGCAGCGGTGCTCAAGTCCAGCAAACACCCACAAGAAGCCCAGCAGTTGCTCGCCTACATGGCCAGCGAAGAAGGCCAGCGCGTGATCACCCAGACCACCGCCGAGTACCCGCTGCACAACGGCATGGAATCGGATCGCGGGCTCAAGCCGTTCAGCGAACTGCAAGCGCCAAAGGTCACGCCAGCCGACCTGGGTAACGCCGAAGAAGCCCTGGAATTGGAACGCGAAGTTGGCTTGAACTGATGAGCCTGTCGCTGCCCACCCCTGCGACCCGCGCAGGCTATGTTCCCCGACGCAAGCGACCATCGATCGGGTTGCTGCTGCCGGTTCTGCTGCTGGTCTGCCTGAGCCTGCTGCCCTTGCTGTATGTCGGCCTCAAGGCCTGGCAGGCGGGCTGGGCAGAGGCGGTGCATTTGTTATGGCGCCCCTACGTGTTTGGCCTGCTGCGCAATACGCTGCTGTTGATGATCGGCGTGACGGTGGCCTGCGCCATCATCGGCCTGTCGCTGGCCTGGCTACTGGAGCGCAGCAACTTGCGCGGCCGGCGCTTGTGGGGGGTGATCCTATGCCTGCCGTTCGCGGTTCCGGCATTTGTCAGCAGCTTCACCTGGGTCTCCTTGAGCGCGAGCTTCGAGGGACTGGGCGGAGCGATCCTGGTGATGACCCTGTCCAAGTACCCACTGGTGTTTCTGCCGGTGGCGGCCATGCTGCGCAATCTCGACCCCGCTCTGGAAGAGTCGGCCCGCACCCTGGGGCTGAACCGCTGGGGGGTATTTTTCAAGATCACCTTGCCGCTGCTTTGGCCATCCCTACTGGCCGGCTCGCTGCTGATTGCCCTGCACATGCTGGTGGAGTTCGGCGCACTGTCGATCATCGGCCTGCAAACCTTCACCACGGCGATCTACCAACAGTTCGAACTGGAGTTCAGCAATGCCAACGCGGCGATGCTGTCGGCGGTATTGCTGGCGCTGTGCCTGATGTTGTTGTGGCTGGAGTTGCGGGTACGCGGTAAAGGCCGGCACGTGCGGATCGGCCAGGGCGCGGCCCGGCATGCCGAGCAAGTGCGACTGGGCGGCTGGGCGGTCGGCGGGCAGCTCTACTGCTTGTTACTGGCGGTGGTCGGCAGCGGAGTCCCCCTGGGTATGCTGGCGTACTGGCTGGCCGTCGGCTCTTCCGCAGCGTTCCCGGTGGCCGCAATCAGCGAAGCCTTGCTGTCGTCGCTGGCGCTGTCCCTGGGTGGCGCGGCGCTGTGCCTGGTGCTGGCGGTGCCCGTGGGCCTGCTGGTGGTTCGCTACAAGGGCCGCCTGGCACTGTGGGCCGAGCGCCTGCCGTATCTGCTGCATGCACTGCCTGGCCTGGTGATCGCGCTGACGCTGGTGTACTTCGCCTTGCACTACGTGCCGGCGCTGTATCAGACCTCGGGATTACTGCTGATTGCCTATGCACTGCTGTTCCTGCCCCTGGCTCAGGCGCCGATACGCACGGCACTGAACAAGGCGGCCCCTCAGCTGGAGGAAGCGGCAAGAACCCTCGGCGCCTCCTCATTGACCGCGTTCGTGCGGGTGACGCTGCCAATCATCTTTCCGGCGCTGGGCGCCGCCTTTGCCCTGGTGTTTCTGGATGCGATGAAGGAACTGACGGCGACCTTGCTGTTGAGCCCGACCGGACTCAACACACTGGCGACCGAGGTCTGGGCGCATACCGCCAATGTTGAGTTTGCGGCGGCGGCGCCTTATGCGGCGTTGTTGATCGTGGTGTCGGGGCTGCCCGTTTACCTGTTGACGACACGGATGTATTTGAGCCGCTGAGACCGCCAATCGCGAGCCTGCTCGCGATGGCGGCAGCCCAGACACCCCATCAAGCCCTGAACTGCCCCAGGCTCGCTTTCAACTGCGCGGCCAGGCCGTCCAGCACCTTGCCGCTGACCGTAGTCTCTACCACCGCCTGGGCCGCTTTCTCTGCCTGCGCATGAATGGTCTCGACCCGCCCCCGCACCGCTTGCGCACCCTGGGCCTGATGAGCCGCTGCCTGAGTCGCCAGGCCGATGGCCGCATGGACCTGCTCGACGGACACCTGCACCGACTGCTGCAAACGCGCACTGTCGCGCAATACCAGTAGCCCCTCGTTGGCCTGACG
This sequence comes from Pseudomonas sp. FW300-N1A1, assembly GCF_058789115.1. Classification (NCBI taxonomy): domain Bacteria; kingdom Pseudomonadati; phylum Pseudomonadota; class Gammaproteobacteria; order Pseudomonadales; family Pseudomonadaceae; genus Pseudomonas; species Pseudomonas sp. FW300-N1A1. The sequence continues at coordinate 15,631 of NZ_JBYTBK010000007.1, forward strand.
CCCGGCCTGCCCAATCGCCGCCACGGCCTCACGAGCGCCCTGCTGCAAGGCGCCAATGTGCGCCTGGATGTCGCCGGTCGAGCTTTGCGTCTTGCTGGCCAAGGCCCGCACTTCGTCCGCTACCACCGCGAATCCGCGCCCGGTTTCACCGGCACGCGCCGCTTCGATGGCGGCGTTCAGCGCCAACAGATTGGTCTGCTCGGCAATCCCGTGGATCACCTCCAGCACCACCTCAATCTGCTCGCTCTGCTGCGCCAGCCGCTCGATGACCTTGGCCCCGGTGTCGACCTGCCCGGCCAACGCCTCTATCAGGCTGCCGACCTGCGCCGAGGTCCGGGTGTTTTCGTCCGTCGCCTGGCGGATGTCCACCACCTGCTGCAAGGCCGCCTGCATGGCCTGGCTTTCGGCCTGCGCCTCATCCGCCATTTGCGACAACGCCCGCAGGCTCTCTGCCACCTCATCACGCTGGGAGGCCGCCGCCGCGTCCGCACCGGCATTGCGCCGCGTCATGGCGCCGATTTCAACGCCCGTGCGCTGAGCCACATCGCCAGCCTCGCGCACGATGGGCTGCAACTTATCCACAAAGCGGTTGACCGCCGATGCCATGTCGCCGATTTCGTCCTTGCTGCTGATCTTCACTCGCTTGGTCAGGTCCCCCTCTCCCGCCGCCAGGTCATCCATGGCGGCAATCAGCAGTTTCAAACGATTGACCACGCGCCGCCCAAGCACCACTGCCAGCAACAGCAAGACACCACAACCGACCAGCGCCAGCGCCAAGCCGATCCGCCAGCGTAAGGTCGCAGCGGCCTCCTGTACGGTGCTGGTGGTATTGGCCTTCATCTCGCCGGCGGTGGCTTGCGCCGACTGCAAGCGCGAACGCATGGCCGTGGCACTGTCGGCTGCTGCCCCCTTGAGGCTGTCACCGACCAACTGGTCGCTGCTGGCGATCAACGCCGAGAAGCGCTTGTCGAGGGCGGCGAGGTTACTTTCCACTGAAGCGGTGGAGACCCCCATCAGCACCTTGCCGATCTCCACCCCGTTGGGATTGATCGAGGCTTCGACGTAGTAAACCGAAGGATCGTTTTTCGCCGCGTCCAGGACCTTGTCCAGCGCCCGCTCACCCTGGCCCTTTTCCAAAAGGGCCTTGTTGATCGGGTTTTCCCGGTTCAGGTACCGCGTCAGGTGCTGGCCGGTGGCATCGTCGTAGACCACGAACAACACGTTCGGATTGCGCTGGGCACGCCGGGCGAACTCCGACAGGGTCGGAACGTCGCTGTCCCACATGGCACGCGGCGCAACCGAGGCCAGGAGCTGGGCCATATCATTGGCCGAGTCCTTCAGGTCCTTTTCCAGGGTGGCGCGCAACTGCGCCTGTTCGTCCTCGAGCCGCGAGGACAAGCCGCTCGTCAGACGCTGGCGGGTGCTGGTGGACAGACTGTCGAGACTAGAGGTGACCTCGCGTCCGGCCTGCTCGAGCTCGCCAGAAAGCTTCTGGCTATCCGCGCCCAGGCGAGCCCCCAGATCCGCCTCCAATGCCGTCACGGTGCTCCGGGTCAGCGCAACAGCCACCAGGACTTGCACCAAAAGAGCGATACCAAGGGTAACGAACACCGGCCGCAACAACCGGCTTTGTAACAGTGAGAGAACGGCCGACACTTAAAATCCCCCTGCTTGACGCCATTAATATGATGGCACGCTGAAAGCGGTGCGCTTAATGGACTTCACAGCAAAGGTCATGCCGTTCGGCAGGCAGAAACGACAAAGGGCCCTATCAAGGGCCCTTTGTTTTTTACATCAACGACTTATTAAGCGAACGGGTGACGCAGAACGATGGTTTCGTTGCGGTCCGGGCCCGTCGAAATAATGTCGATCGGCGCGCCGATCAGCTCTTCAACGCGCTTGATGTAAGCACGGGCGTTAGCTGGCAGCTCTTCCAGGGTTTTGGCACCCACGGTCGACTCGGTCCAGCCCGGCACTTCTTCGTACACCGGCTGCAGGCCCACGTAGCTGTCAGCGTCAGTCGGGGCAATGTCCTTACCTTCCGCATCTTTGTAGCCGACGCAGATGTTGATGGTTTCCAGACCGTCGAGTACGTCCAGCTTGGTCAGGCAGATGCCCGAGACGCTGTTCACATCGATAGCGCGACGCAGGATAACGGCGTCGAACCAGCCACAGCGGCGAGCACGGCCGGTAGTCGCGCCGAACTCGTGACCTTGTTTAGCCAGGTGCGCACCGACTTCGTCGAACAGCTCAGTCGGGAATGGGCCCGAACCTACACGCGTGGTGTAAGCCTTGGTGATGCCCAGGATGTAGTCCAGGAACATAGGGCCAACGCCCGAACCGGTAGCAACGCCGCCAGCAGTGGTGTTAGAGCTGGTCACGTACGGGTAGGTGCCGTGGTCGATGTCCAGCAACGAACCTTGGGCGCCTTCGAACATGATGTCTTTGCCAGCGCGACGCAGGTCGTGCAGCTCGGCAGTCACGTCCAGCATCAGCGGCTTGAGCAGCTCAGCGTATTCTTTGCACTCGGCCAGGGTCTTGTCGAAGTCGATGGCTGGCTCTTTGTAGAAACCGACCAACATGAAGTTGTGGTATTCCACCAGCTCACGCAGCTTGGCTTCAAAGCGCGGCATGTCGAGCAGGTCGCCTACACGCAGGCCACGACGTGCAACCTTGTCTTCGTAAGCTGGGCCGATACCGCGACCGGTAGTGCCGATCTTCAGCTCGCCACGGGCCTTTTCACGAGCCTGGTCCAGCGCTACGTGGTACGACAGGATCAGCGGGCAGGACGGGCTGATACGCAGGCGCTCGCGCACCGGTACGCCTTTCTCTTCCAGCTTGGTGATCTCGCGCAGCAGGGCGTCAGGTGCAACCACCACGCCGTTGCCGATCAGGCACTGCACACCTTCGCGCAGCACGCCCGACGGGATCAGGTGCAAGACGGTTTTCTCACCGTCGATCACCAGCGTGTGGCCAGCGTTGTGGCCACCCTGGTAGCGCACTACGGCGGCAGCATGTTCGGTCAGCAGATCAACGATCTTGCCTTTGCCCTCATCACCCCATTGGGTGCCCAGGACTACGACATTCTTACCCATAACACTTGTCCTCATTCGCGCAAACTTGGTGCCGGCAACGCCGGCAGGAAAACTCAAGAAGCCAGCGGCAATACTTGCCAAAGCCCGTTCTGCTGAATCAATTGCCGGTCGCAGTCCGCATCACGGGCGGCGGCCAATGGTTGTCCAGGCAAAGCCTGGACGACACGCTGACCCTCACTGCGCAACTGGCAAACCTGCTGCCAGAGTGCTGCATCCGTACTGTCAGGCATCCAGATACCGCCAGACGGTAGCTCGATTTCAGCACGCCCCAGGGTCACCAGGGTTTTCAAATCGGTAGAGAAGCCGGTTGCCGGACGGGCACGACCGAAGTCGGCGCCGATGTCGTCGTAACGACCGCCCTGAGCGATAGACTGCCCCACGCCCGGTACGAACACCGCGAACACTACACCGGTGTGGTAGTGATAACCGCGCAACTCGCCCAGGTCGAAGTACAGCGGCAGCTCCGGGAAACGCAGGGACAGACGCTCGGCAATCGCCAGCAAATCGTCCAGCGCCGCCAGCACTGGCGCCGGCGCATTGGCCAGGCGCTCGCGGGCAGCGGCCAGCACTTCGCGGCCGCCACACAGGTCGACCAACGCCCGCAGCATGCCCGACAGTTCGGCAGGCAGGCCTTCGGTCAAGGTAATGACCTCATCGACGGCCTTGCGTTGCAAGGCATCGAACAACTGTTGCTCGACTTCACCGGACAAACCGGCGGCACGCGCCAGGCCACGATAGATGCCAACGTGACCGAGGTCCATGTGCACATCCGGTACGTCGGCCAGCTGCAGCATCGCCAGCATCAGGCTGATGACTTCAACGTCACTGCTCGGACTGGCATCGCCGTACAGCTCGGCGCCCAGCTGGATCGGGCTGCGCGAGGACGACAAGGCACGCGGCTGCGCATGCAGCACGCTGCCGGCGTAGCACAGGCGGCTCGGGCCTTCATGACGCAAGGTGTGCGCATCGATGCGCGCCACTTGCGGCGTGATGTCGGCACGGAAGCCCATCTGGCGGCCCGACTGCGGGTCGATGACCTTGAAGGTGCGCAGATCCAGGTCCTGGCCCGCGCCGGTCAGCAGGGATTCCAGGTACTCGATATGGGGAGTCACGACAAACTCGTAACCCCAGCTCTGGAACAGATCCAACACCTGACGACGCGCCACTTCAATGCGCGCCGCTTCTGGTGGCAGTACTTCTTCGATGCCATCTGGCAGCAGCCAGCGGTCTACCGTTGCCATTACGCCATTCCCCTATGATCCGGGCGGCCAGCCCTCGGGCCGACCTTGAGTGAAGCAGAAAATGTCTGACCCATTCGCATAAGTCGCGCCCATGAACGACGCGGCGATCGGCCTGAATCCGGCCTCGCCAAACACTTTCCTCGAAAAACCTGTCGAGTTGTTCAACCCGATTGCACGCAATCAAACGTGCAGACGCAAAAAAGCCGGGAATTTCCCGGCTGCCGCATCATACACACGTTTTCCCAAAGGATCACCCCGCGAGAGGCTTTAGCCGCCCGGCGGGGTTCCTTCAGGATCAGTGTTGGATCAAGGTTTGGCTTTTTCCAGGTAACGGAAGAAGTCGCTGCTTGGGTCCAGAACCATGACGTCGGTTTTGTTCGCGAAGCTTTCACGGTAGGCACGCAGGCTACGGTAGAAACCGTAGAACTCCTGGTCCTGGCCGTAGGCCTTGGAGTAGATCGCAGCGGCCTGGGCATCACCATCACCGCGAACCTCTTCAGATTCACGATAGGCTTCAGCCAGCAGTACACGGCGCTGACGATCGGCATCGGCACGAATGCCTTCTGCCAGTTCGTTACCCTTGGCGCGGTGCTCGCGGGCTTCACGCTCACGCTCGGTGCTCATACGCTCGAACACGCTGCGGTTCACTTCCTTCGGCAGATCGATGGTTTTGACCCGAACATCGACCACTTCGATGCCCAGTTCTTTTTCCGCCATCTTGTTCAGCGAAGCCGTGATATCCGCCATCAGCGCATCACGCTCACCGGAAACCACCTCATGCAGGGTGCGTTTACCAAACTGGTCACGCAGGCCCGATTCCAGACGACGCGACAAGCGCTCGTCAGCAATCTGCTTGAGGCCGGAGGTCGCGGTGTAGAAGCGCTCGGCATCTTTCACGCGCCACTTGGCGTAGGCATCAACCATGACCGCTTTCTTTTCCAGCGTCAGGAAACGTTGTGTCGGCGCATCCAGCGTCATCAGGCGTGCGTCAAATTTACGCACCTGGTTAACGTAAGGCACTTTCACATGCAGGCCTGGCTGAACATCAGTCTGAACCACGCGACCGAACTGCAGCAGCACCGCACGCTCGGTCTGAGCCACGATGTAGAAGCAGTTCCAGGCAGCGATCGCCACGACGACGCCGACAATAAGGGCGATCAGCGATTTATTGCTCATCAGCGACTCTCCCTGGTACGTGCCGGTTGCTGCAGATCTGCTGCCGCACGCGTATTCGCTTCATTGCTGCTGGCTGCAGCACTGGTCGCCGGAGCGATAGTGGTGCGACCACTGTCGATCATCTTGTCCAGCGGCAAGTACAGCAGATTGCTCTGGCCGTCCTTGTTGCCGGTCACGAGAACCTTGCTGGTGTTGCTGAAGACTTCCTGCATGGTGTCCAGGTACAGACGCTGACGCGTGACTTCAGGAGCCTTGCGGTACTCGGCAACCAGTTTGGTAAAGCGATCAGCCTCACCCTTGGCGCGTGAGACCGTTTCGTCGCGGTAACCGTTGGCATCTTCAATGAGGCGCTGGGCCTGACCACGAGCTTCCGGTACAACACCGTTGGCGTAGGTTTCAGCCTGGTTGCGCGAACGCTGCTCATCTTCACGAGCGCGGATCACATCGTCGAAGGCTTCCTGGACTTCACGCGGTGCGGCTGCGCTCTGTACGTTGACCTGGGTCACGGTGATACCGGTGCGATAGGTATCCATGAAGCGTTGCAGACGCTCCTTGATTTCGCTGGCCATCAATTCACGACCTTCGGTCAGCACCTGGTCCATCGCGGTGGAACCCACCACATGGCGCAAGGCACTCTCGGTCGCGTGCTGCAGGCTGATTTCCGGTTGATCGACGTTCAGCACGAAATCCTGCAGGTTGCTGATCTTGTACTGCACGGTCAGCGGCACTTCGACGATGTTTTCGTCTTCAGTCAGCATTTGACCCTGCTTGGTGTACGCACGCTCACGCGTGACGTTTTCCATGTACTTTTTATCGATCGGCGGGAAGTAGATGTTCAGGCCCGGGCCGACAGTCTCGTAGTACTTGCCGAAGCGCAGCACCACGGCCTGCTCCTGCTCGTCGACGACGTAGACCGCGCTGTACAGCCAGACGGCCGCCAGCACCACGAGGCCGATGCCGAGCAGGCCGTAACCGCCGCCCTTGCTCGAACCACCGCCGTCATCACTGCGTTTTTTACCACTACCGAACAACCCGTTCAGGCTTTCCTGCAGCTTTCGGAAGGCCTCGTCGAGATCCGGTGGCCCCTTGCGGTCGCCATTATTGCGGCGCTTACCACCCCAAGGATCCTGATTATTCGAGTTGCCACCCGGCTCATTCCAAGCCATAGCGCTCTCCATCTGATAAAGCAAAGACGCACCCACGGCGCGCCGACCAATGCTACAGAATGCCTGCCACAGCGGCACAACCGCTTTTTCAGGCTTTTATTGCAAAGTGTGTTGCTCGATGAATTCCAGCGGCTGCAAACCTTCGCGACTCACCAGTCGATTGAGCTCGACCCGTGGCAAACGAACAGCCAGCAAACTGATGCCTTCTTCGTCGTGTTCTTCTTTCTGTACCGCGCCCAGTTCGAAGAACTGTGCACGCAGTCGAGCAAAACGCTGTGGCAAGCGCAAGGTGCCGACGAACAAATCATCGCCGAGCAGTTCCGCGATTGCCTGCTTGAGCAGGTCCAGACCCTGGCCATCGCGCGCCGACAACCAGACCCGTTGCGGTTTGCCATCGGCATCGCGCTGGATCTGCGGCTCTACGCCCTCGAGCAAATCGAGTTTGTTGTATACCTCAAGGATCGGCAAGTCTTGCGCACCGATCTCGCCCAGTACCACCATCACCTGTTCAACCTGCGCCATGCGCTCAGGTTCATGGGCGTCGATCACGTGCAGCAGCAAGTCCGAGTTGCTCGACTCTTCGAGCGTAGCCCGAAATGCCTCAACCAGCTTGTGCGGCAAGTGACGAATGAAGCCCACTGTGTCGGCCAGCACGATCGGACCAAGGTCGTTGAGCTCAAGCCGGCGCAAGGTCGGGTCGAGGGTGGCGAACAGTTGGTCGGCGGCGAAAACGTCGGACTGGGTCACCGAGTTGAACAACGTCGATTTGCCGGCGTTGGTATAGCCAACCAGTGACACCGAGGGGATATCCGCACGCTTGCGGCCGCGACGAGCCTGCTCACGCTGGCTGCGAACCTTTTCCAGGCGACCTTTGATCTGCCGCACGCGAACCCGCAGAAGACGCCGGTCGGTTTCCAGCTGGGTTTCACCCGGACCGCGCAGACCGATACCGCCCTTCTGCCGCTCAAGGTGAGTCCAGCCGCGAACCAGCCGCGTACTCAAGTGATCAAGCTGGGCCAGTTCGACCTGGAGCTTGCCTTCATGGGTGCGGGCGCGTTGGGCGAAGATATCGAGGATCAGCCCCGTACGGTCAATCACGCGACACTCGAAAACACGTTCGAGGTTACGTTCCTGACTGGGCGTGAGGGTGTGATTGAAAATCACCAGATCGACCTGCTCGGCTTTGACCTGGTCGCGTAACTCCTCGACCTTGCCGCTGCCAATCAGGTATTTGGCGGATGGCCGATGACGCGGCACGTTAACAAACGCGACGGTCTCGGCGCCGGCCGAAATTGCCAACTCCTGAAACTCCTGCGGATCTTCGCGCGCCTCAGGGTCCTGACCATCCAAGTGAACGAGAATGGCTCGTTCACCACCACCGTGGCGCTCAAAGAACAAAGGAGACTCCTATCAGGCGTTACCTGGCTCAGCGTCACCCTGTTCGGATTCGGTTGCGCTTGGCAGACGAATTGGACGAACCGGTACCACTGTAGAGATAGCGTGCTTGTAAACCATCTGGCTGACGGTGTTTTTCAGCAGGATGACGAACTGGTCGAAGGACTCGATCGTGCCTTGCAGTTTGATCCCGTTGACCAGATAGATGGAAACCCCCACCTTCTCTTTACGCAAAGTATTCAAGTAAGGGTCTTGTAGCGAATGCCCTTTTGACATGTGCCGCACTCCTTTAAGGATTCAATAATAAAAAATAGATAAACAGATGGCTTGAGCCGTCACACCCCCAAGGATAGACGGCAATTGCAAGGACTCAGCTCAATATGGAGACCGTTCCCAGGTATTTCAAGGCGCGTGGCAGATTGTCGCAATCCAGGCTGTCCAACCAGTGCAGGTCAGCCCAACTGCGCAACCAGGTGAACTGGCGCTTCGCCAATTGGCGCGTGGCAATGATCCCACGCTCCTGCATCTCGGCTGACGTCAGCTTGCCATCCAGGTAATCCCAGACTTGTCGATAGCCCACAGCGCGTATAGACGGCAACCCCGAGTGCAGGTCACTTCTTTTACGCAGGGCTACGACCTCGTCAATGAATCCCTGTTCCAACATTTGTGTGAATCTTTGTTTAATACGCGCGTGCAGTACCTGACGATTTGCCGGGGCAATCGCCAAATTTGCAACAGTATAGGGCAATTGTGGCCGACCCGAAGCGCCTGCTTCAGTACTTTGCGCAGATTGTCGCGCACGAAGCTCGGTCATGCTCTGGCCGCTGACCCGATAAACCTCCAGCGCCCGGCTGAGTCGCTGGGGATCATTGGGGTGAATGCGCGCCGCCGACACCGGGTCGATCACCGCCAACTGATCGTGCAGGGCTTGCCAGCCAAGGCGTGCCGCCTCTTCTTCGATCTCTGCGCGGACCTGCGGGTCAGCCGCCGGCATATCCGCCAACCCTTCGACCAGCGCCTTGTAATAGAGCATGGTGCCACCGACCAGCAGTGGGATCTTGCCGCGCGCGGTGATATCCACCATGGCCTCCAGGGCATCTCGACGGAAATCAGCCGCCGAATAGGCCTCCACCGGATCCAGGATATCGATCAGGCGATGGGGAAATTCGGCCAACAGTTCTTTCGAGGGCTTGGCGGTGCCGATGTCCATGCCGCGATACACCAGCGCCGAATCGACGCTGATCAGCTCGCACGGCAGGACCTTGGTCAGCTCGATGGCCAGATCGGTCTTGCCCGCAGCGGTCGGGCCCATCAGGAAAATCGCTGGAGGAAGCTGGTTCATCAACGACCGCGCAAGAACAGTTTGTCCAGATCGTCCAGGCCCAATTGGGTCCAGGTCGGTCGGCCATGGTTGCATTGACCGCTGCGTTCGGTGTTTTCCATGTCCCGCAGCAGGCCGTTCATTTCTGGCAAGGCCAGGCGCCGATTGGCGCGAATGGCGCCATGGCAGGCCATGGTGCCCAACAATTCGTTCAGGTGCGCCTGAATCCGGTCGCTGGTGCCATATTCCATCAGGTCCGCCAATACATCCTGGACCAGGCGGTTGGCCTCGGCCTGCTTGAGCAAGGCCGGAATCTGGCGGATCGCCAGGGTTTCCGGGCCCAGGCGCTGCAACTCGAAGCCCAGGCGCTGGAACCAGCTGCCATGTTCTTCGGCACAGTCGGCCTCACGCTGGCTGACGGCAAGCGATTCCGGCACCAGCAACGGTTGGCCGCTCAGGCCTTCGCTGGCCATCGCCACCTTCAGGCGTTCGTACATGATGCGCTCATGGGCGGCATGCATGTCCACCAGCACCAGCCCCTGGGCGTTCTCCGACAGAATGTAGATACCCTTGAGCTGCGCCAGGGCATAGCCCAACGGTGGGATATCACCCTGACCGTCCGGCAGCGCCGTCGCATTGGCTTCGGGCAAGGGTGCAAAAAATTCGCGATAGGCGGCCTGGGCTTCGGCCACCGGCACACCCGGTGATTGCGCACGTGGCGAGTACTGGTACTGATAACCGGCACCCGCGCCCGATCCTGGCGCATTGAACGTCGGCGCGCCCTGCGGCTGCTCTAGCAGCGCATTGGCGGCCAGGCGCATTTCGCCTTGCGGGCCGAACTCCCCCGCCTCGATACCGGTCGGGCGGACCATGGTGGTCACTGCCGCCGGCGCGGCCAACTGGTCTTCCGGGCGCACATCACCCAAGGCGCGGTGCAGGGTGCCGTAGAGGAAATCGTGAACCATGCGCCCGTCGCGAAAGCGCACTTCGTGTTTGGTCGGGTGCACGTTGACATCGACCGCGGCCGGGTCAACTTCGAAAAACAGCGCAAAGGTCGGGTGACGACCGTTGAACAACACGTCGCGATAAGCCTGGCGCACCGCGTGGGCCACCAGTTTGTCGCGCACGGCACGGCCGTTAACGAAGAAATACTGGAGGTCAGCCTGGCTGCGGTTGAACGTCGGCAGCCCGACCCAGCCCCACAGATGCAGGCCATTGCGCTCGATTTCGATCGGCAACGCCTGTTCAAGGAAACCCGAACCGCAGATCGCCGCCACACGTCGTGCACGCGCTGCGTCATCATGGGCTTCGTGCAGGCTGAGAATGGTCTTGCCGTTGTGGCGCAGGTGAAAGGCCACGTCAAAACGCGCCAGCGCCAGGCGCTTGATCACTTCTTGCAGGTGATCGAATTCGGTTTTTTCAGTCTTGAGAAACTTGCGGCGCGCCGGGGTGTTGAAGAACAGGTCGCGCACTTCCACCGACGTACCCACCGGATGCGCCGCCGGCTGTACCCGGGGCGCCATGTCGCGGCCTTCGGTTTCTACCTGCCAGGCCTGATCGGCGTCACGGGTGCGGGAAGTCAGGGTCAGGCGCGCCACGGAACTGATGGAGGCCAGGGCCTCACCACGAAACCCCAGGCTCATGACCTGCTCGAGGTCTTCCAGGTTGCGGATCTTGCTGGTGGCGTGACGGGCCAGGGCCAGGGGCAAGTCATCGGCCGGGATGCCACTGCCATCGTCGCGTACCCGTAGCAACTTGACGCCGCCCTGCTCGACATCGACGTCGATGCGCCGGGCGCCGGAGTCGAGGCTGTTTTCCAGCAACTCCTTGATCACCGACGCCGGGCGCTCAACCACTTCACCGGCGGCAATCTGGTTCGCCAGCCGCGGGCTGAGCAGCTCGATACGCGCCGAGTTATTCACGATGTCATTCATTCCTTGGCCGCCAGGTCGGTACCCGGAATATTCAGGTGCTGGCCGATTTTCAGCTCATCGGTCTTCAGCCCGTTGGCACTGCGCAGCGACGCTGCCGATACCTGGTAGCGCACCGAAATCATGGCCAGGGTTTCACCCGGGCGCACGGTGTGATCGCGAGGCCCTTGGGCGATCTTGCCGGAATCACGCAACCAGGCAATGTAGGTGCCCGGCGGCGGGTTTTGCTGGAAGAACTGCCGCACACCGCTGCTGATGGAGCGTGCCAGTGCTTGCTGGTGGCTCGCCGCGGCCAGTTTCGAGGCTTCGTTGGCGTTGGAGATGAACCCGGTTTCCACCAGGATCGATGGAATGTCCGGCGATTTCAGCACCATGAACCCGGCTTGCTCGACGCGTTGCTTGTGCAACGGCGTGACCCGGCCAATGTTGCTCAGGACCTTTTGCCCGACGTTCAGGCTGGAGGTCAGCGAAGCGGTCATCGACAGGTCGAGCAAGACACCGGCGAGCATGCGGTCCTTGTCATCGAGGCTGACGTTGCCGGCACCACCGATCAGGTCGGAACGGTTTTCGCTGTCGGCCAGCCACCGTGCGGTCTCGGAGGTAGCGCCACGATCGGACAGTGCAAACACCGAGGCACCAAAGGCCGCCTTCGAAGGCGCGGCATCGGCGTGAATGGAGACAAACAAGTCGGCGCCCTTCTTGCGGGCAATCTCGGTACGACCGCGTAGCGGGATGAAGTAGTCGCCGGTCCGGGTCAGTTCGGCGCGGAAGCCTTTCATGCCGTTGACCTGGCGCTGCAACTCGCGCGCGATCGCCAGCACCACGTCTTTCTCGCGCTGGCCACGGGACCCGGAGGCCCCCGGGTCTTCGCCGCCGTGACCGGCATCGATGACCACGATAATGTCGCGTTTGCCAGCCGGAGCCGGCGGCAGCTTGATCGCCGGCTCAGTCGGAGTCACCGGCACCGCAGGGGCTGTGGCAACGCTTGGGGCCGGCGTCGACACGGGCGCAGGCGCAGCATCGGACGGGTTATCGAAGAGATCGACCACCAGTCGGTTGCCGTACTGCGCGTTCGGAGGGAGCACGAAGCTCTTCGGGGTCACGGCCTTTTTCAGGTCGATGACCACCCGCAGGTCGGTTGGTGTACGTTGCGCCGAACGCATGGCGGTGATCGGCGTATTGGCGGTGGCGACATTCAGCGGCGCGCCCAGCGTTGCGCCATTGATGTCGATCACCAGGCGATCAGGGGCCGTCAGGGTGAAGACGCTGTGCTGAACCGTGCCAGACAGGTCAAACACCAGTCGCGTGTTGTCCGGCGCCCGCCACAGGCGAACGCTGTTCACCTTTGTCGCAGCCACAGCGTCGACGGCCAGTGCCGTAAGCAGCATTCCTACGACAGCAACCAACGCGCGAAAGCGCATACCTAACCCCATCATTTATTTGAATTCCAATGCCAAAGCGGCACACCACGACTCGCCACGCGCGCCTTGGGGCAATAATCTCAGCGAACGTCCGCTGCCATGCGGGCTAATGGTAATGGTCAGGTCAGGCTTTGGCAAAAAGCCTGCACCCTTGCAGGGCCATTCGATCAGGCACAACGCATCGTCTTCGAGGTAGTCGCGGATGCCCAGGTACTCCAGTTCTTCCGGGTCGACCAATCGATACAGGTCGAAGTGGAAGGCGCGAACATCACCGATCTCGTAAGGCTCGACCAGGGTGAACGTCGGACTTTTCACCGAGCCGGCATGTCCCAACCCCCGGATAATGCCCCGCGACAAGGTGGTTTTACCTGCTCCAAGGTCCCCCTCCAGAAAAAGGATGCCGTGCCCTCGGGTCTCTTCAGCGAGACGAGTGCCCAGCGCGACCATCGCGTCTTCATTGGCCAGGTACAGGGTTACTTCAGACACGGTACTTGCTCCTCCAGCAACTGACGAATGGCGGGAATCAAATCACTGGCCGCCAGCCCCCGGCCCATTTTGCCTTGCCCCTCACCCGCAACGGCATGCAGCCAGACGGCCAGCGCGGCCGCTTCGAAGGCGTCCATTCCCTGGGCCAGCAATGCACCCACCACGCCAGCCAATACATCACCCAGGCCGGCACTGGCCATGGCCGGATGCCCGCGATCACAGCGAAACACTCGACCATCGGGACTGGCGATCAGACTGCCCGCGCCTTTCAAAACCACGACTGCCTTGAATTGCGTGCTCAGCGCGCGCGCCACGGTAAGGCGATCCGCCTGAACCTCAGCTGTCGAAATCCCCAAAAGACGCGCAGCTTCCCCTGGATGCGGCGTGATCACGCAATCCTTGGGCAGGCTCACGCCCCCCAGCGCCAACAGGTTCAGTGCGTCGGCATCCCAGACTTGGGGCAACGGCGAATTGGCCGCCGCCGACAGCAAACTGCGACCCCAGGCGTTCTGCCCCAGCCCCGGACCAACCACCAGCACCGAAGCCTGGCCCAACAGCCCCATCAACTGGTTGGCCGATGAAGCCCCCACAGCCATGACCTCGGGCAAGCGAGCCAACGCCGCCGGCACATGCTCGCTGCGGGTGGCGACCGAGACCAGCCCGGCACCGCTACGCAAGGCGCTTTGGGCGCTGAGCAGGATCGCACCGCCCAACCCCCGGTCACCGCCAATCAATAGCACATGACCGAACCGGCCTTTATGGGCACTCGGCGAACGTGCCGAGAGCGTCGTTAAACAGGCTGGATCCAGTGACTGAACGTCGGGTAAATCGTGTTTTGTCTGCGGCATGCGTCTTCGGGCTCCGATGTCTGGCAGAATTATACGCACCTCAGCTCCGGTTTCTCTTGTCTCATGCCTGCAATTACCACAGACCTGCCCGCTCTCGCCCAATCGATCAAGGACTGGGGCCGCGAGCTGGGCTTTCAACAAGTCGGCATTAGCGGCCTGGACCTGGCTGAGCATGAGCAGCACCTGGCGCGCTGGCTCGAAGCGGGCTACCACGGTGAAATGGACTACATGGGCGCCCACGGCAGCAAACGCTCACACCCCGACGAACTGGTGCCCGGCACCTTGCGCGTGGTGTCGCTGCGCATGGACTACCTGCCGGGTGACACCCGGATGGCGCAGATGCTGGCCCAACCGGAAAAAGCCTACATCTCGCGCTACGCCCTGGGCCGCGACTACCACAAGCTGATCCGCAAGCGCGTGCAGCAACTGGCGGAGAAGATTCAGCAAGTCATTGGCCCGTTCGGCTACCGGGCGTTCGTCGACAGCGCCCCGGTCCTGGAAAAAGCCATCGCCGAGCAGGCAGGCCTTGGCTGGATCGGCAAAAACACCCTGGTGCTGAACCGCAAGGCCGGCAGTTACTTTTTCCTGAGCGAACTGTTCGTCGACCTGCCCTTGCCCGTGGACCCGCCCCACAGCACCGAACATTGCGGGCGCTGCACGGCGTGCCTGGACATCTGCCCGACCAACGCGTTCGTCGGCCCCTATGTACTGGATGCCCGGCGCTGCATTTCCTACCTGACCATCGAATTCAAAGGTTCCATCCCGGAAGACTTGCGACCGTTGATCGGCAATCGGGTGTTCGGCTGTGATGATTGCCAGATCGTCTGCCCGTGGAACCGCTTCGCTCGCCCCTCCGGCGAAAGCGACTTCAAACCCCGCCACAACCTGGACAATGCCGAACTGGCCGAACTGTTCATGTGGGACGAAGACAAGTTCCTGAGCAGCACCGAAGGTTCACCCCTGCGTCGCGCCGGTTATGAACGCTGGCTGCGCAATCTGGCCGTGGGCCTGGGCAACGCGCCATCGAGCATTGTGGTGCTGGAAGCCTTGAAAGCGCGGGCCGAGCATCCGTCAGAACTGGTTCGCGAACACGTGGCCTGGGCGCTCAGGCAACACGCCAGTCGTTAATGCTCGTCGTTGTAGACGAACTTGGGCATTTCCCAATGAAAGCGGATTGCCAGCAAGCGCAGCAGGAAACCGCCGAACAAGGTGATCAGGATCGCCTGCTCGCCCGGCAATTGCAGGTACAGGCAAAACATGTAGCACCAGGCGGCCGCGAACGAGACGCTGGCGTAGAGCTCGCGGCGGAAGATCAGCGGAATGTCGTTGCAGAAGATGTCGCGCAGGATGCCGCCGAATACCCCGGTGATAACGCCGCTGACGGATGCCACCAACATGCCGTGGCCCATTTCCAGCGCTGTCATGCAACCGATCAGGGTAAAGGCCACCAGCCCCACCGCATCGAGCACCAGGAACATTGAACGCAGATGGCGCATCCAGCGTGCCGCGAACACCGTGAACATCGCTGCGACCGTCGTCAGCACCAGGTATTCCGGGTGCTTGACCCATGTCAGCGGGTAATGCCCGAGCAGCACATCACGCACCGACCCACCACCCAGCGCCGTGACACAGGCGATCAGCACCACGCCAAACCAGTCCATGCCACGACGACCGGCAGACAACGCGCCGGTCATGGCTTCAGCAGTAATGGCAATCAGGTAGAGCATCAGCAACATAGCGGCGGTCCTTGCAAGAAGGCGCGCAGTCTAGCCATTTAGGGTCGGCACCAGAAGAGGGCACTCAAGAATGTTCTCAGCCCCAGACAACTTCATGGCCCGACCGGGCCATTCGCGGGCAAGCCCGCTCCCACAGGGTGATTGCAGCGCCTGAGGGAGCGCCCGATCATCAGGCCTTGATGAAGTGCTGGCGGTAATGCTGCAACTCGGCGATCGACTCGCGGATGTCGTCCAGCGCCAGGTGGGTGCTACCCTTCTTGAAGCTGTCACGGACCTCTGGCGCCCAGCGTGCAGCCAGCTCCTTGAGGGTCGAGACGTCCAGGTTGCGGTAGTGGAAGTAGCTTTCCAGGGACTTCATGTGGGTATAGAGGAAGCGACGGTCCTGGCAAATGCTGTTGCCGCAGATCGGCGACTTGCCCTTGGGCACCCATTGCTCCAGGAACACCAGAGTCTGGGCTTCGGCTTCGGCCATGCTGATACGGCTGTCGCGCACCCGCTGGGTCAGGCCGGAACCGCCATGTTGACGGGTGTTCCACTCGTCCATGCCGGCCAGGATCTCGTCGCTGTGGTGAATGGCGATCACCGGGCCTTCGGCCAGGGTATTGAGATTGCTGTCAGTGACAATGGTGGCCATTTCGATGATGACGTCGGTGTCCGGGTTCAGACCGGTCATTTCCAGGTCGATCCAGATCAGATTCTGTGGGTTTTGCATGTGTCGACTCCTAAGCAGTGTTGCGCAGTTTAGCCTAGGCACGCACGCGGGCGTGCTAAACTCGCGGCCGTTTTACCTAATCGCTGCATTATCAACACGGAACACCCATGGCCAAACGCCAACTCAATCGTCGTCAAAACTGGCGCATCGAAAAGATTCAAGGCGAGCGCGCTGCCCGCGCCGCCAAACGCGAATCCTCCGCCGTGCAAGCGCTGGAAGGTGGTGACCTTGGCCCTGAGCAGACAGGCCTGGTAATCGCCCACTTCGGCGTCCAGGTCGAGGTCGAGGCCTGCGAGGGCGAACTGGCCGGCCAGGTGTTCCGCTGCCACTTGCGCGCCAACCTGCCTGCGCTGGTGACCGGCGACCAGGTGGTCTGGCGTGCCGGCAACCAGGGCATCGGGGTGATCGTCGCGCAACTGCCGCGCAACACCGAGCTGTGTCGCCCGGACAGCCGTGGCCAGCTCAAGCCGGTAGCGGCCAACGTCGACATGATCGTGATCGTCTTCGCGCCACTGCCCGAGCCGCACGCCAACCTGATCGACCGCTATCTGGTGGCCGCCGAACATGCCGGCATTCGCCCGTTGCTGCTGCTCAACAAGTTCGACCTGATCGACGAGCAGAACGCCCCGGCGCTCAATGCGCTGCTGGCGGTCTATCGCACGCTGGGCTACCCCGTGCTGGAAGTCTCGGCGCACCATGGCAATGGCATGGAAACCCTGCAGAAGCAGTTGGACGGGCGCATCAGCGTTTTCGTCGGCCAGTCTGGTGTCGGCAAGTCGTCGCTGGTCAACAGCCTGCTGCCGGAAGTCGATACCCGCGTCGGTCCGCTGTCCGAACTGTCCGGCCAGGGCACTCACACCACCACCACCGCGCGGTTGTTCCACTTCCCCGGTGGCGGTGAGTTGATCGACTCCCCGGGTATTCGTGAATTCGGCCTGGGCCACGTCAGCCGTGCCGATGTCGAAGCCGGCTTCATTGAGTTCAACGATTTGATCGGCACCTGCCGCTTCCGCGACTGCAAGCACGACCGGGAACCGGGTTGCGCCCTGCTCAAAGCGCTGGAAGATGGCCGCGTGCAGCAGCAGCGCATGAACAGCTACCGCTCGATCATCGCCAGCCTGCCCGAAACCAGCTATTAAACAGACCGTCCACGCCCCTGCCATCCGGCAAGGGCGCGGACTGCTCTGCACGTCCTGCGACCTGCACCTCACGTATTAAACCCAACAACCTTCCGTAAGACATTTTCCCTTCAAGCGAAGGACTCGTCTCTTTGTCTTTGGAGACCTTGCCGCCCTGCCTGATCCCCCTACATTCAGTCCCTCTTCGTGCCACCTGCCTGGTGCACGAGCCGCTATTCGCTGAACGCGAACCGAGGGACAGCCCATGCACACCTATCACTTGTTCATCAGCCATTCGTGGACCTACTCAGACGCTCACGACAATCTGGTCAAGCTGCTGACGGCCCAGCCACGCTTCGACTTCAAGAACTACTCGGTGCCGTCGGACGACCCGATCATCGGCGCGCGAACCGACAAGGAGCTGGAAGCGGCCATCGAGAACCAGATCCGACCCTGCTCGGCCGTGCTGATCATGGCCGGCAAGTACGCGACCTACAGCAAGTGGATCAACAAGGAAATCGAGATCGCCAAACGCATGGGCAAAGTGATCATCGCGATCAAGCCCTTTGGTGCCGAACGCATTTCCAGCGTGGTGCGCGAGGCCGCCCATGCCGAATGCGCCTGGAACACCCAGAGCATTGTCAGCGCCATTCGTGAACAGACGGCGGGGTGAGTAATGCGCAAGGGACTGTTTATCGGCATTAACCACTACAGCCACGTTGCCCAGCTCAGCGGCTGTAACAACGATGCCATGGCCATGGCCTCGCTATTGGAGCGCCACGCCAGCGGCCGCCCCAATTTCAGCAACAAGGTCATGACGTCAGCCGAAGAAGTGCTGACAGGCAGACTGTTGAAGCAGAGCATTCAGGAACTGTTCTCCGGCGACTGCGATGTCGCCCTGCTGTACTTCGCCGGCCACGGGCAATTCGACACACACATTGATGAGGGGCTGTTGATTCCCCAGGACTTCGGAGGCGGTGGTGACGGCATCCGCATCAGCGACATTCTTGTCTGGGCCAACAATGCCCCCCAGATCAAAAACAAAATCATCATTCTCGATTGCTGCGAAGCCGGCGCCGCCGCTGATGTACGCGGCTTAAGGGGTGGCAGCAGCATGATCGGCGAGGGTATGACCATCCTCACCGCGTGCAAGAAAGAGCAGCCGGCCATGGAGAGGGCCGGCCACGGCGTTTTTACCGGCCTGCTCTTGCAGGCGCTGCATGGCGGCGCAGCCAATGTGCTGGGCAAAGTCACACCCGGCAGCGTGTACTCGTTCGTCGACAACGCGCTGGGCGCTTGGGAGCAGCGCCCAGTCTTCAAGACCAACGTGTCGCAATTCGTGGCCTTGCGCGAAGTCGCGCCACTGATCGCCGAGGAAACACTGCGCAAGCTGCCTGACTGGTTCCCCGAGGCAAGTTTTGTCTTCCCTCTGGACCCCAGCTTCGAGCCCACGGAGGCGGCCTACAGCCCCGAGAACGGCGACGTCTTCGCCCAATTGCAAAAGTGCAATCGCCACAGCCTGGTCGAGCCGGTCGATGCCGAACACATGTATTACGCCGCCATCGAATCCACGGGCTGTCGCCTCACTGCCCTCGGCGCCTATTACCGCGAACTCGCGATCAAGGGACACTTCTGATGCCCGTCTTTATCAGCTACCGCCACACCGACCGCCCCACAGCCATGACCATCAACGACCGCCTGAGCCAGGCCGGGATAAAAACCTATCTGGATGTACTGGATCCCGAATCGCAAACCACCGACGACATCACCGGCGTGATTACCCGCAACATTACCGAGTGCAGCCATTTGCTGGCAGTGGTATCGGACAAAACCGCGCACTCCTGGTGGGTACCCTTCGAAATTGGCGAAGCGACCATCAGTGATCGGCGAATCTGCTCATTCAAGACCGGCGTCGGCGAACTGCCGGAGTACCTCGACAAGTGGCCAAAACTGGCGAGGATTGCCGACCTCGATTTCTTTATCGACGCCTACCGCAACGAGCAGACACTCAGACGCTCAATGACGCTGGACTCGATCGTCAGCAACGAGTCGATACGCTCGAACAACCGGACTAATGCAGATCGCTTCCATACCGAACTCAAGGCCAGGGTCCGCCGCGGTTTTTAAGGCAAACGGCGACCATGAAAAAGCCGACGTCGCTGTCGGCTTTTTCATGGATCACTGCTTGGGAGCTTCAGTTGGCTTCGGCAGCGGGTCGTCAAACAGGTTCAAGCGCTCGCGCACCTCATGGGCCGGCAGCGGTTGCTTGTCCGCCGGCAACGCGTTCGGGTCGACCGGCGTGGCCGGCACCTCCCCTGGCGCGCCCTGCCCGGAAGTCGGCGCAGGCTCGACGCCCTGCTCACCTTCGATGGCGCGCTGGGCCTTCTTGGTCAGCACCACGATGTCGATACGCCGGTTGACCGGGTTGAACGGATTCTTGCGGTCAAACAGGGCCGAGGAGGCATACCCCACCACTCGCGCCACTTGTTGCTCGGGGTAGCTGCCGGCCACTAGGGCACGGCGTGCAGCGTTGGCGCGGTTGGCCGACAGTTCCCAGTTGCCGAAATCGCCAGTGCCCGCATACGGCTTGGCATCGGTATGGCCACTGATGCTGATCTTGTTCGGCACCGCTTTGATGGTGTCGGCCATGGCCAGCAGAATGTCTTCGAAGTACGGCTTTAGGCGCGCACTGCCGGAGTCGAACATCGGCCGGTTTTCCGAATCGATGATCTGGATCCGCAAACCATCCGGGGTGATTTCGAACAGGATCTGATCCTTGAACTTCTGCAGTTGCGGGTTCTCTTCGACCTTGTTCTGCAACTCTTGCAGCAACAACTCGAGCCGCTCGTGCTCGACCTGTTCGGCCATGCCTTCAACCTGCTCGGTATCGATGGTCACCTTGTCCGGCTGTGGCTGGGACTTGACCTCCGGGCTGAGGGTCTTGTCCGGCGCCAGCTCCGGCGAGCCCCCCAGGTCGATAATGTAAGGCGTGCCGCTTTCCGAGAAGCCGATCGGGTCCTTGAAGTAACCGGCGATGGCGATCTTCTGCTCGGGCGTGGCCGTGGATAACAGCCACAGCACCAGGAAGAACGCCATCATCGCCGTCGCGAAGTCAGCGAAGGCGATTTTCCAGGCGCCCCCGTGATGCCCGCCAGCAATGCGCTTGACGCGCTTGATGATTATCGGCTGATTATTTTCCATGATCTAAGTGCTCTGCATCACAAATACTGTTCCTTTTTGGCGGCGTCTGTTGTCGCCATACTGCGTTGCCGCTCCTCGCCATAGCGGGCTATGACTCGTCGCGTCGCCTTGTTTGGCAACAACAGCCACTCGCCAAAAAAGGAACGTATGTGCGAGGCAGGGCACTAACGACCGCGAACCGCTTGTTCCAGCTCGGCGAAGCTCGGACGATGCGACGGGTACAACACCTTGCGCCCGAATTCCACCGCCAGCGATGGCGGCATGCCGGAAGCCGAAGCCACCAGCGAGGCCTTGATGGCTTCGTAGACATTCAGCTCTTCCTTGGCGTCATGGGCCAGGGAATGGGCCAGTGGGCCGAAGAAACCGTAGGCCGCGAGAATACCGAAGAAAGTCCCCACCAGTGCCGCACCCACGTGCAGACCGATGGACTTCTGGTCACCCTCGCCCAGGGAGGCCATGGTCACCACAATCCCCAGGACCGCCGCGACAATACCGAAGCCGGGCATGGCGTCAGCGATACCGTTGACCGCATGGGAAGGATGTTCAAGGCTTTCCTTGAGATTGTACAACTCCATGTCGAACAGGCCTTCAAGCTCATGGGGAGCCATATTGCCGGAGGACATGATGCGCAAGTAATCGCAGATGAACGCGGTCATGCGCTCATCTTTGAGCACCGTCGGGTACTTGGCAAAAATCGGACTGGCCGCGGCATCTTCGATATCGCCCTCGATCGCCATCATGCCTTCACGGCGGCTCTTGTTGAGGATCTCGTAGATCAGGCCCAGCACCTCCAGATAGAAGGCGTGCGTAAAGCGCGTACTGAACATGCTCAAGGACTTCTTGAACACATGCATGGTCATGTAGCCGGGGTTGGCCTGCAGGAATGCCCCCAGGGCCGCACCACCGATGATCATCACCTCGAAGGGCTGGATCAGGGCGGCAATCTTGCCGTGGGAAAGCACGTATCCGCCGAGCACGCTCGCGAATACGACGATGATGCCGATAATTTTAGCCATAGATAGAAGGTACTTATTTAAGTCGGGTTCAAGGTCATATTCGGAAGGCAAAAAATCTCTTCTTCTACTTATCGGCAAAACTGCGCCAGACTGTAGCCCGTTATGGCGAAAAGCCAATTTGGCCCATTCCGGGCGTGTTTGAAGTCAATGATGATCGCGCCCAACCATGGCTAACGAAACGAACGTTCCAACTACGAAACCGACCACACTCCAAGGCTGGGTCAAGCTGCTCGATAGCGTGACCTTGCCTGTGCCGCAAGCCAGTCACGATCGCGTTTGCGCAGCCATCGGCAACAACCGCAGCTCGTTGCGCGATATCGCCGAGCTGATGCAAGACAGCCCAGCCCTGGCCTTGAGTGTCATTCGCGAGGCCAACCGCCACACCCACGGCAGCCTGACCGAGCCCTGCGAAAACCTTGAGGTGGCGATCACTCGCCTGGGCCTCAAACGCACGGAAGAACTGCTCGCCCGCCTGCCTGCATTGCCCGGGAACGACATCCCGCCGGCCCTGCGTCAGCTGCAACTGATCAGCCAGCACGCCACCCAGCAGGCCAACGGTTTTTTTGCCAGCCGCCTGGCGCGACTGTGGCAGGACATTCATTGGGGCAGTTTATTGTTCCTGTCCCCCCTGTGGCCTTTGGCGCTGAGTTATCCACAACTGCTGGAAGACTGGGAGCTGAGGGTTATCCACAAGGGGGAGCCGGCCCATAAGGTCGAGAAAGAACTGTTCGGGGTACGCCTGCTCGATCTCTGCCAGGCACTGGTCGATGTCTGGCGCCTGCCTGTCTGGGTTGCGCAAGGCTATCGCCTGTTGCTGAGCGAACAACGGGAACTGGCGAAGGTGCTGCGCATCGCCCGTGACGCGGATCATCCGTTGCGCCAGCAGAATCGCCTGGACGACGATCCGACCCTGCGCCGCTGGCTCAACCAACCTGCCAATACGGTGCTACTGGCCAACGGCCTGGCGCTGTCGGCCCAACATGCCTGGGATGGTCCCCACAGCTTGCGCTGGCAGTTCCTGACCAGCCTCTACCTGCAGATGCCGATGGATGAGTTGCAACAGCAACTGCACCAACAGGCCGCGCAAAGTGCCCGTCACCATGCCATGCCGGATCTCTGGCACCCCGCCGAGGCCCTGCTCTGGCCCTGGGGCGATCGCCGCCTGCACCGCGGGCTGCGTGCAGCTGACGCACCGACCGCCGAAGACCTGGTGAAATGGCGCAGGCAATGTGCCGAGTTGCTCCATGAACCCAGCCGCTTCACCAACGCCTTGCACCTGACCACCTGCGCCCGCGATGCACTGGCGGCCTGTGGCATGCGACGGGTCGTGCTATTGATGGTGGATCGCAGCCAGACCAGTCTGCGCGTCCATCAGATGGCTGGCCTGCCCAAGGAAACCGCGACCCTGACCCTGCAAGTCAGCCAGAGCAGTGTCCTGCAAAAACTGCTGGCCCAGCCGGCACAATTGCGCCTGACACCCGCCAACCATGCCCAGTTCTCGGCCCTGCTGCCGGGCAGCCTGCGCACGTTGTTCGGCGGCGAACACCTGCTGCTGCGCTCGCTGGCCAATCATGGCCGAGTCATCATGCTGGTGGTCGCGGATCAGGGCGGCGGGCCCTTTTCGGACATCAGCCTGCAAGCGTTCGGCAAAACCGTGCAGTGCATCGAAAAGGCCCTGCACAGCTTTAGCAACCGCGGCCAATAGCCGTTGCGCTACAATCCTCCCCTTTGTGCTCTGGAGACCTCACATGTCTGACTTCTCTGGCTTGGCGCTGGTGATTGAGCCGAGCGACTTGCTCTCTCGCCTCGACGCCCGCGAACTGATTCTGGTGGACTTGACCAGTGCCGCCCGCTACGCCGAAGGGCACATTCCCGGCGCGCGCTTTGTCGATCCGAAACGCACGCAACTCGGCCAGGCCCCCGCCCCGGGGCTGATGCCCCCGCAGGCAGCACTCGAAACGCTGTTTGGTGAGCTGGGACACAACCCCGACGCGGTCTACGTGGTGTATGACGATGAAGGCGGCGGCTGGGCTGGGCGCTTCATCTGGTTGCTGGATGTCATCGGCCACAGCAAGTACCACTATGTCGACGGCGGCCTGACGGCCTGGCTGGCGGAAGGTCTGCCCATGTCGATCCAGATCCCGCCACCTGTGGGTGGCCCGGTTCCACTGACCTTGCACGACGAACCCACCGCCACCCGCGAATACCTGCAAAGCCGTCTCGGCGCCGCCGACCTGGCCATCTGGGATGCACGCGGGCCGCTGGAGTACTCCGGCGAGAAAGTGCTGGCGGCCAAGGGCGGGCATATCCCCGGCGCGATCAACTTCGAATGGACTGCCGGCATGGATCAGGCGCGCAACCTGCGCATTCGTACCGACATGCCGCAAATCCTCGAACAGCTCGGGATCAGTAAAGACAAAGAAGTGATCACCCATTGCCAGACCCACCACCGCTCTGGCTTTACCTATCTGGTGGCCAAGGCGCTCGGTTATCCGCGGGTCAAAGGCTACGCCGGTTCATGGGGCGAATGGGGCAACCACCCCGACACGCCCGTTGAGATTCAAGGTTCTTAAGGACAGTCAATGAAAAAGCGTTTGTTTATCCTCAGTCAGTACCTGCTGCCCCATCACCTGCTGTCGCGCCTGGCCGGCTGCATTGCCGAATGCCGTGTGCGCTGGTTCAAGAATGCCTTCACCGCGTGGTTCGCCAAGCGCTATCAGGTAGACATGTCCCAGGCACTGGTCGAAGACCTGACCGCCTACGAACACTTCAACGCGTTCTTCACCCGCGCCTTGAAAGACGGTGCGCGTCCCCTGGACCAGACCCCGGGCGCGATCCTCAGCCCGGCCGACGGCGCGGTCAGCCAACTTGGCCCGATCGAGCACGGTCGGGTGTTCCAGGCCAAGGGCCACAGCTTCAGCGTGCTGGAACTGCTGGGTGGTGACGCCGCCAATGCCGCGCCCTTCATGGGTGGCGATTTCGCGACCATCTACCTGTCGCCCAAGGACTACCACCGCGTGCACATGCCGCTGGCCGGCACCCTGCGGGAAATGGTCTACATCCCGGGCCGGATCTTCTCGGTCAACCAGACCACCGCTGAAAACGTTCCAGAGCTGTTCGCCCGCAACGAGCGTGTTGCCTGCATTTTCGACACCGAACGCGGCCCGATGGCCGTGGTATTGGTGGGTGCGATGATCGTCGCCTCCATCGAGACCGTCTGGGCCGGCCTGGTGACGCCACCCAAGCGCGAGCTGAAAACCTTCCGCTACGACGAAGCCGCCCGTGCGCCGATCCACCTGGAAAAAGGGGCCGAACTGGGTCGCTTCAAGCTGGGTTCGACAGCTGTCGTCTTGTTTGGTCCGGACCAGATCCAGTGGGCTGAAGACCTGGCGGCCGGCTCGCCGGTGACAATGGGCCAGGGGCTCGGCTCACCGAAAGCCTGATCCTGCCCATAAGTAATGATTGCGCTCTCCGTGGCGAGGGAGCTTGCTCCCGCTGGGCTGCGAAGCAGCCCCAACAAAGGTCATTGAGGTCTTTCTGAAAGACCGCAATCGCCTTACTTGGGCCGCTTCGCGCCCCAGCGGGAGCACGCTCCCTCGCCACGGGGGGGGGCCTCTAGCATGCGGGCCTGCTCCCACAGAACCCGCACTTACTCAGGCCATGCGCTGTTACAGTTGACCGTCGCGATCGCGCAAGCCCAGCAGATACAGCACCCCATCCAGCCCCAGGGTCGAAATGGCCTGCTTGGCCGACTGCTTGACCAGCGGCTTGGCGCGGAAAGCTACACCCAGGCCCGCAATCGCCAGCATCGGCAGGTCGTTGGCACCGTCACCGACCGCAATGGTCTGCTCCAGGCGCAAGCCTTCCTTGTGGGCCAGTTCACGCAACAGATCGGCCTTGCGTTGGGCGTCGACAATCGGCTCGACCGCCACGCCCGTCACTTTACCGTCGACCACTTCCAGTTCGTTGGCGAACACATAGTCGATGCCCAGCTTGGCTTGCAGTTGCTTGGCGAAGTAGGTGAAACCACCCGACAGAATCGCGGTTTTGTAACCCAGGCGCTTGAGTTCGGCGAACAGGGTTTCTGCGCCTTCGGTCAGGCGTAGCGAAGCGCCGATCGAGTCCAGCACGCTGACATCCAGGCCTTGCAGCAGCGCCAGGCGCTCTTTGAAACTGGCACGGAAATCCAGCTCGCCCGCCATGGCCCGCTCGGTGATTTCCGAGACCTGGTCACCCACACCGGCCGCCTTGGCCAGTTCGTCGATGACTTCGGCTTCGATCAGCGTCGAGTCCATGTCGAACACCGCCAGACGACGGTTGCGACGGAACAGCGAATCTTCCTGGAAGGCAATGTCGACGCTCAATTCCTGAGCCACGCTGAGGAATTCGGCACGCAGGGCTTGCGGATCCGCGGCCTCACCGCGAACGGAGAACTCGATGCAACCCTTGCCCTTGTCGGCCGGGGTGTCCAGAGGCATGCGCCCGGACAAGCGATCGATATGGTCGATGTTCAAGCCATACTTGGCGGTGATCGAGCTCACGCGCTGCAATTGCTCAGCGGTCACTTTGCGTGTCAGCAAGGTCACGATATGGCGCTTTTTGCCCTGTGCGCCGACCCATTGCTGGTAATCCTCTTCGGAAACCGGCGTGAAACGCACCTGCTGGTCCAGCTCGTAAGCCTTGAACAGGATGTCCTTGAGCACCGAAGAACCCTGTTTGGTATCGGGAATCTCGACCAGGATGCCAAACGACAAGGTGTCGTGGATCACCGCCTGGCCGATGTCGAGAATGTTCACACCACCCTGGGCCAGTACACCGGTAATGGCCGCAGTCAGACCCGGACGGTCGACTCCCGTGATGTTTATCAGGACGATTTCGCGCAAGGCGCACCCCCGCAAGTGGAAAAAAACCGCATTCTACCCACATTCAGTGACCATCGGGCACAGCCAGCGCTTTGCCGGTCTGGGGGCTATCGCTATACTGCGCCTCAACTTCACGGACAAAAGAGCCGAGCTCAGTGAACCGGCCAACGCCAGTCAAAACCGACAACTTCTTTCTGCTGATCTTCCGGGCACTGCGCCACCGCCGTGTACCGATTGCATTGCGCATTGCCAGCCATAACGTGATCCTGGTCGCATTGGCCCTGGTGATCTACGCCTGCGTGATGGGTCTGCAGTTCAAACAGGCCATGCACGAGCAGGCCGATGCCCTGGGCCAGAGCCTGACCACGCAGACGGCGACGTCAGCCACCGAGCTGTTGGTGTCCAACGACATCCTCAGCCTCAATGTGCTGCTGAACAACCTGACCAAGAACCCATTGGTCGCCCACGCAGCTATTTATAGCGTGGACAACCGGATTCTCGCCGAGGCCGGGCAACGTCCCAAGCATGGCTTGCTGGGCGAAGCCCAAGGCATGTACGAGAGCAAGATCACCTTCCAGGATGTGACCGCCGGTCAATTGCGCATCAGCCTGGACATGGATCAGTTCGAACAGCCGATGACCATCAGCCTGCAAAGCATGGGCATTCTCAGCGCCATCCTGCTGGCCTTGTCCCTGGCGCTGAGCCTGCGCCTGGGCCGGCACATCTCCACGCCACTGCTGCAACTGCGCGTGTGGCTGCGTGATATCGACGAACACACCCCGGCCACTCAGCGCCAGGATGAAATCGGCGACCTGGCCCGCCAGCTGCACAGCAGCTTCGCGCCAGAGCCGGTGGAGCCAGAACCGGCGCCCGAGCCTGACGTCGACGATGAAGACGACACCGACGAAGCCGAACCTGGTTTTGAAGTCCGCAACCTGCGCGACCCGAGCTTCGACGAGAGCACACCCGTGACTGGCGTGAAAGCCGCACCACGGCATCGGGTGAAAGCCGAAGAAGACGAATCGGACGAAGAAGACCCGTTCGCCGATCTTCGCGACAGCGAGGCGACCGTTGCTCCCGCCAAGCCGCAGCCCAAGCCTGCTGCTCCAGCCGTTCCACAGCACAGTGCCGTACTGGCCGTACAACTGGGCGCTCAGGATCAACTGCGCCGGTTGCCGCGCACTCGCCTGACCGAACTGCTGGACCGCTACCGCGACTGCCTGGATCAGGCCGCCTCGCTGTATGAAAGCGAGTTGCACACCCTGAACGACGGCAGCACGCTGATGCTGTTCCACACTCAGGACAGCGGCGACGACTACCTGACCAATGCCATCTGCTGCGGTGAGCTGCTGCGTGCCCTGGGCCATCAACTGCAGATCGAAGTCGCGGACAGCGGCATCACCCTGCAATTGCAGCTAGGCCTGACCTTGGGTGACGAGCTGTTCGGCCTGAGCCAGATCGACCTGCTGCTGACCGAAACCGCCCAGGACGCCCTTGCCCTGTCCCAGCACAGCCGCAACCTGCTGCTGGTGGAGCGCAAGATCAGCGACGACGTGTTGATTCGCCAACGCGCGCGGATCCGCCCGATCGCCAGCCCGGAAGGTGCCTGCTGCGTCGAGCGCTTGATGGAGCCGTACCCCTCGATGCTTGAGCGCCAGCTGGCCCGCATGCACGAGACCAGCACCAAAAGCTGAGCCTGATCGGCAACAACAAAAGCCCGCCGATGAGTGATCATCCGCGGGCTTTTTGCTGCTAGCTCCGATGCCTTCGCCGGTAAGCGGCGCGCCTGCCGGGGGTCGCGAGTACATGTCCCGTGGCGAGGGAGCTTGCTCCCGCTGGTCGGTCCGCGTTCGGGCGCAGCAGCCCCCGAATAAGCTCGCCAAGGACTTTCTGAAAGACCACCATCGCCTTGTCAGGACCGCTTCGATCCGCAACGGCTGCTTGCTCCTTCGCCACAGAACCTGATCGCTCACGCTTGAAGGCACAAAAAAGCCCGCACTTGGCGCAATGCTGTTCAGTTAAGAAAGGCTTAAAGCGGGTGAGATACCCGTGGCGAGCGAGCTTGCTCGCGCTGGTGCGCGAAGCGCACCCAACAAAGCGACTGCGGTCTTTCAGAACGAACTCGACGACAGTTTTTGGGGCTGCTCTGCAGCCCAGCACGAACAAGCTCGCTCGCCACGGGGGATGCATTGAGCAACCCAATCCTTAACTGAACAGCATTGCGCACTCGGCGGGCTTTGTCTGCAGTATTGAGCTTAGAAGCGGAACACTTCCATGTCGGTGCGGATCGGCGAAGCCATCGGGATCTTCGGCTGCTTCTCCGGCTCAGCCGGCGCGGTCGGTTTTTCCCGCGCGGGCTTGCTGCGCGGTGCGTCGGCAATCGGCGGCTGGTTGGCCAACGGCTTGAGGGCCACCGACAACTGCTCGGCCAGGCGCT
Source organism: Pseudomonas sp. FW300-N1A1 (assembly GCF_058789115.1). NCBI lineage: Bacteria > Pseudomonadati > Pseudomonadota > Gammaproteobacteria > Pseudomonadales > Pseudomonadaceae > Pseudomonas > Pseudomonas sp. FW300-N1A1. Next base: position 44,793 of record NZ_JBYTBK010000007.1, read on the forward strand.
GCAACAACACGCCCTGAGCTTGCACCTGAGCCGCAGTACCACCGGCATGCTGCTCTTGCAGATGAACGATACGGTTATCGCGCACCTGGCCGCGACGGTCGATCAGACGCCACTGAGCGTCGAGAATCGCCGGTTGCGACTCACCCGAGTCCAGGCGCGTAATCGACAGCAGCACCTGCACGTCCGGGGCAAAGCCCTGCGTTGCCGGTGCCAGGACTACGCGCTGGCTGTCCAGGCGACCGGCCACTTGCCGCAGCAGCAACTGATTGATATCAGAAGACAGGCTGCCCGCCCAACGACCATCGGTGGACGCTTGCAGGCTGCCGTCGGGTTGACGCTGCAACAGGGTTTCACGTTGCAGGTAATCAGCAATCAGAACCGGACCCAGCAACACCGCCATGCCGGCGCTTTGCGCAGGCTGAGCAGGGCTGCCGCTGTCCAGTTGATACAGCGACACCGGCTGGTGAACGCTGCAACCCGCCAGGCCAAGAACGCCAGCGAGCAACAAAAAAAGAGGAAGGCGCAGAACAGTCATCATCCCATCCAGGTGGCGGCCACACGGCCGCTCACAGTGAAAAATACTCTAACAATATGACGAACGCTCGACCACGCCGGCGCTTGAAAGGCCATATCATCCGTGAATATGCCGTTCGACTCCAGCGCGAAAGTACCGATCTACGCGTTAAATCATAGATTGAGCGCCCTAAGGCACTTAATCCAGAGCTTCTACCAACAACGCATCCACCCGCTGGAAGCCCCGTGGCAGTTTATTGCCTCGACGTCCACGCTCACCCTTGTAGTGTTCCAGGTCGTCGGCCTTCAGCGACAGCGTGCGTTTACCGGCCTGCAACACCAGCGTCGCACCGTCCGGCAATACCGCGATATCGGTGACGTATTCCTCGCGACTGGCTACACGTTCGCCGGAGATACCAATGATTTTGTTGCCTTTGCCCTTGCCCAACTGTGGCAGGTCGCTGATTTTGAAAATCAGCAGGCGGCCTTCGGTGGTCACCGAGGCCAGCCAGTTCTGCTCACGATCAGCGACCGGGCGCGGCAGGATCACCTTGGCGTTGTTCGGCAGGCTCAACAGCGCCTTACCGGCCTTGTTCTTGGCTTGCAGGTCTTCACCCTTGACCACGAACCCGTAACCGGCGTCGGAGGCGATGACGTAGAGACCATCATCCTCTGGCATCAGTACGCACTCGAAGGTTGCCCCTGGCGGCGGCGTCAGGCGACCGGTCAGCGGCTCACCCTGGCCACGGGCCGAAGGCAAGGTGTGTGCCGGCACCGAGTAGCTGCGGCCGGTGGAGTCGATAAACACCGCGAACTGGTTGGAACGACCGGCAGCCGCCGTCTTGAAACCGTCCCCAGCCTTGTAGGAAAGACCCGTGGCGTCGATGTCGTGCCCCTTGGCCGAACGCACCCAGCCTTTTTCCGACAGAACGACTGTCACTTTTTCGTTCGGTAGCAGATCGTGCTCGGTCAACGCCTTGGCTTCGGCGCGCTCGACAATCGGCGAACGACGGTCGTCGCCGTAGGTTTCGGCATCCTTGATCAGCTCACTGCGCACCAGCTTCTTGAGCTTGGTTTCACTGCCCAGCAGCGCTTGCAGCTTGGCTTGCTCCTTGAGCAACTCGTCCTGCTCGTCGCGCAACTTCATCTCTTCCAGCCGTGCCAACTGACGCAGGCGAGTGTCGAGGATGTAGTCGGCCTGGATCTCGCTCAGGGCAAAACGCTCGATCAGCTTGGCTTTCGGGTGTTCCTCGGTACGGATGATGTGGATCACTTCATCCAGGTTGAGGTAAGCGATCAACAAACCGTCCAACAGGTGCAGGCGACGCTCGACCTTGTCCAGGCGAAATTGCAAGCGACGACGGACCGTCTGAACCCGGAACTCCAGCCACTCGACCAACAGCGCGCGCAGGTTTTTCAGCTGCGGCTTGCCGTCCAGGCCAATGATGTTGATGTTCACCCGGTAGGTGGACTCAAGCTCGGTGCTGGCGAACAGATGCTGCATCAACGCTTCGTGATCGACCCGACTGTTGACCGGGATGATCACGATCCGGCATGGGTTTTCGTGATCGGACTCGTCACGCAAGTCGGCGATTTGCGGGGCCTTGGACGGCTTGGCCTGCATCATGGCGGCAATTTGCTCGAGCACCTTGGCGCCAGAGACCTGATGAGGCAGCGCAGTGACGATGATGTCGCCGTCTTCGACGTGGTAAACAGCGCGCATGCGCACCGAACCACGACCGGTTTCGTAGATTTTCAGCAGGTCGGCGCGCGGCGTGATGATTTCCGCTTCGGTCGGATAGTCCGGGCCCTGGATGTGCTCACAGAGTTGTTCGACCGTGGCTTTTGGCTCATCGAGCAAACGCACGCAGGCGGTCGCGACTTCCCGCAGGTTGTGCGGCGGAACGTCGGTGGCCATGCCCACGGCAATACCGGTGGTGCCGTTGAGCAGGATATTCGGCAAGCGTGCGGGCAGTACCAGCGGCTCGTCGAGCGTACCGTCGAAGTTCGGCCCCCAGTCCGCGGTGCCCTGGCCCAGTTCGCTGAGCAGCACTTCGGAATAACGCGACAGGCGCGCCTCGGTGTAACGCATGGCGGCGAAGGACTTCGGATCGTCCGGCGCACCCCAGTTACCCTGACCGTCCACCAGCGTGTAGCGGTAGCTGAATGGCTGGGCCATCAACACCATGGCTTCGTAGCAGGCCGAGTCGCCGTGGGGGTGAAACTTGCCGAGCACGTCACCGACGGTACGCGCGGATTTCTTGTGCTTGGAATCGGCGTCCAGCCCCAACTCGCTCATCGCATAGATGATGCGCCGCTGTACCGGCTTCAGGCCGTCGCCGATGTGCGGCAAGGCCCGGTCCATGATCACGTACATGGAGTAGTTGAGGTAGGCATTTTCGGTGAAGTCAGCCAGCGATCGGCGTTCTACGCCATCTAAGCTGTCTGCAAGGATATCGCTCATGCGGGCCTCATCAATTCGTTGTCTGGCGCAGCAGCATGGTGCCGCCGCGCTGGGTAAATTCAAGTTGTTTCAGGGCGCTCATGCCCAGCAGCACTTGCTCGCCGCCCAGGCCTGGCGCCACCAGGGCACGTACATCGTGCAGGACGATGTCGCCCAGTTTCAGTTGTTTGAGGCGGGTCCGGTAACCCTGGCTGCGACCGTTGGCCGTGCTCAGGGTGACCGGCGCCCCTTTTTCCAGATTCAAGCGCTCGGCCAGCCTGGACGGGATCGACACATCGGTCGCCCCGGTATCGAGCATGAAATTCACCGGTTGACCGTTGATCTGGCCATCGGCAACGAAATGCCCCTGGCCATTGCTGACCAGTTTCACTTCAATAAAACCGTCACCCTGTTGCGAGCTGACCTGGGTGTTGGGGTTTTCCAGGCGCTGCTCCCAGACCCCGAAGAAGCGTGTCGCCAGAAACAACCCGGCGCACCAGGCCAGCACCAGCAGCACACGACCGGCGCGCTTGCCCGGAGCCTGCTGAGTCATGGCCGGGCGCTCCAGCCGCCTTGCGGCGCGGCAAAGCGCCAGACAATCGGCCTGAATTCACCATCGGCGCGAGCACCGTTGTTGTTGTCGATGCCAACCCAGGCACCGTCGGCGTCGACCACCAGAGCCTCGGCAAGGCCATAGGCTTGTGGATAACGGCGATGAGCCTGCAAGGCTTGCTCAGCGAACGACCAGCACTGCTCGACCTTGGCACTCACTGCATCGCGACGACAAATTTCGAACGCATTGCGCTCCAGCGTGAACAGCTTGCCGTCGAACCACGCCAGGTCGGCAAAGTCCCGGGGAACCGGCTTTGCATTGGGGAACTGCTCCGGTTGCATTTGCATACCCCCCTCACTCAGCAGCACGCACCCTCCGTCGCAATCCCAAACCGATTGCTGGCGCTTGATCCGTAACAGCCCGCGCCGTTCCCGCTCGGCCGCCAGCCATAACTGACTGCCTTCAGGGTCGACGGCAATGCCTTCGAACAACCCATTGAATCGCAGTAACATCCCACTGGCCCGCGCTTCGCGGATCATGCTCGGGGCGATTTTCAGCCACTGGGCAGGTCCCGTCACAGGGACTTGCAACACCGCCGCATGAGACTCGCTGACGATGTAGCGATTGCCCGCCTGATCGCAGGTGATCCCTTCAAAATCCAGATCACCACCACGAATGAACGACGCCGCCCAGGCCCGCGAACTCAGCCCCCAGGGCAAGCCGCTTTCAGGTACCGGCGGCACATCAATGGGCACGGCTTCAGCCTGCCAGACGTTCTGGCGAGTATCGAGGCGATAGATCTGCTCGTCGTCGCGATCAGACACCGTCCACAGGTCGCCACCACATTGCGCCAGTCCCGACAGGTTACCGCCGCGCATGCCTTGCACGGCATGCTCGGACAGCAGTGTCAGTTCAGGCGCCGGCTGCGCGAACACCGCGCTGGCCAGGAACAGTAACGCAAGGGCGAAACCGCTCCGCATCAAGCCAGAACCTCGGCCAGGTTGCCCTTGGATTCCAGCCAGGACTTGCGATCGCCGGCGCGCTTTTTCGCCAGCAGCATGTCCATCATTTCCGACGTGGCCTCGAAATCATCCAGTGTCAGCTGTACCAGACGACGCGTATTCGGGTCCATGGTGGTTTCACGCAGCTGGGGCGGGTTCATTTCGCCCAGGCCCTTGAATCGGGTGACCTGCGGCTTGCCGCGCTTCTTCTCGGCCACCAGGCGGTCGAGAATACCGTCACGCTCGGCGTCATCGAGGGCATAGTAAATCTCTTTGCCCAGGTCGATGCGGTACAGCGGCGGCATCGCCACATAGACGTGACCGGCATCCACCAACGGGCGGAAGTGCTGGACGAACAAGGCGCAGAGCAGGGTTGCAATGTGCAGACCGTCGGAGTCGGCGTCGGCGAGGATGCAGATCTTGCCGTAACGCAGCTGGGTCATGTCCGCCGCGCCTGGATCGACACCGATGGCCACGGCGATGTTGTGCACTTCCTGGCTGGCCAGCACTTCACTGCCGTCGACTTCCCAGGTGTTGAGGATCTTGCCGCGCAACGGCAGGATCGCCTGGAACTCCTTGTCCCGCGCCTGCTTGGCAGAACCACCCGCGGAATCACCCTCCACCAGGAACAGCTCGGAGCGCATCGGGTCCTGCCCGGCACAATCGGCAAGCTTGCCCGGCAACGCCGGCCCCTGGGTAATGCGCTTGCGCTCGACCTTCTTGCTCGCCTTCAGACGACGACCGGCGTTGTTGATCGCCAGCTCTGCCAGCAGCATGCCGGTCTCAGGGTTTGCATTGAGCCACAGGCTGAAGGCGTCCTTGACCACACCCGAAACAAACGCCGCCGCTTCACGGGACGACAGGCGCTCCTTGGTCTGGCCGGAGAATTGCGGTTCCTGCATTTTCATCGACAGCACGAAAGCAATGCGTTCCCAGACGTCTTCCGGCGCCAGCTTCACGCCACGGGGCAGGAGGCTGCGGAACTCACAGAATTCGCGCATGGCATCGAGCAGGCCCTGACGCAGGCCATTGACGTGGGTACCGCCCTGGGCTGTCGGGATCAGGTTGACGTAGCTTTCCTGAACACTGTCGCCGCCTTCCGGCAACCACAACAGTGCCCAGTCGACGGCTTCCTTGTTACCGGCCAGGCTGCCGCAGAACGGCTCGTCCGGCAGGCGTTCGAACTCGCTGACCGCATCGACCAGGTAGGAACGCAGGCCGTCTTCGTAATGCCACTCGACCTTTTCGCCGGTGCCTTTGTCTTCAAAGCTGACCAGCAACCCCGGGCACAAAACGGCCTTGGCCTTGAGCACATGCTTGAGGCGGCTGATGGAGAATTTCGGCGAGTCGAAGTATTTCGGGTCCGGCGCGAAAAACACGCTGGTGCCGGTGTTGCGCTTGCCAACGGTGCCGATCACTTCCAGCTCGGTGGCTTTGTAGCCATCGGCGAAGGTCATCTGGTACTCGTTGCCGTCACGCTTGACGCGCACACGTACCTGGGTCGACAGGGCGTTGACCACCGAAATACCCACCCCGTGCAAACCGCCGGAGAACTGGTAGTTCTTGTTGGAAAACTTGCCGCCCGCGTGGAGCTTGGTGAGGATCAGCTCGACGCCCGAAACGCCTTCTTCCGGGTGGATGTCCACCGGCATGCCACGGCCGTCATCGCTGACTTCCAGGGAGTGGTCGGCGTGGAGGATGACCTGCACCGATTTGGCGTGCCCGGCCAAGGCTTCGTCGACACTGTTGTCGATGACTTCCTGGGCGAGGTGGTTCGGCCGACTGGTGTCGGTGTACATGCCGGGGCGTTTACGCACCGGGTCGAGGCCCGAGAGGACTTCGATGGCGTCTGCGTTATAAGAGCTAGCGCTGGGAGTGGCCATGGGGTCTCGTCGTCAGTCATTCATGAAAATAGGGGCAAGGCTTCACAGTGCCGTGAAATCAATCGCCTGGTACACATCTGCGCCAATGCCGGCAAAACTCAACAGCGCCGGCAATCGCCCGGCGAACCCCTGGAAACCATGGTCGCCGCCGGCCTGGATGCGCAAGGCACAGGCTCGGTAATACTGCTGGGCGAGGCGGTAGTCCAGCGTTTCGTCGCCGGTCTGCAGCCACACCTGATACCGCTGCGGATCCTGGAGGCCCGGCACTTCAAGCTCGGCCAGGGCCGTCACATGATCGTGGGTCAACTCCCAAGTCTCTTCGGTATACAGGTTTTTCTGTGTCCCCAGGTACCCGTCGAACATCCGGTGCGGGCTGACCGCCGGGTTGATCAACAGGGCCTTGAGGCCGTGGCGCTCAGCCAGGTGAGTGGCATAGTAGCCGCCGAGTGAGCTGCCGACCAGCAGTGGCCGCCCCAGCTCGGCAATCGCCTGCTCCAGCTGACCGATGGCCTCGCGCGGGTGGTGATGCAAAGCCGGAACCCGCAACCGATCCCCCAGCCCGAGACGCTCCATCACACCCACCAGCTGACAGGCCTTTTTCGACGAAGGAGCGCTATTGAAACCGTGGATATAAAGGATCGAACCCGACATGCAAGCACCCTGTACAGTGAGGTGAAGTGCCGCAGTTTACAGGGAGTCGAGCGGGGTTGGGGCGCTGGAATGGATCAAAATGAAAGCCGCTCCCGCCGAGCACGCCATCACCAGAAGAAACCGACCTCCAGTCGGAGCGTCAGCACCGGAAAACCCAGGCAAGCCAACACACCATAAAACACCACCCCGCTCTCTCCTCTCTCCCAACTGCCACCACTCACCTCCCACCACTCAACAGGCCGAGCGTTAGCTCGCCTGCCGCCCTTGATCTTGCTTTGGCTTTTGATCTTGATCTTGATCCGCCCGCCCCATCGGGAGGCTGAGCGCAGGTATTCATCCGGGGATTGGTGCGCAGCGCCGTTCGACGCAGTCGAACTCATTGCATGGAGGTCGTCGCGAAGCAGACCGGAGGGCAATGCCCCCGGATGGATGCCGGAGTGAAGGAACCCCGAGCCTAGGCGAGGGGCCGGACGCTCGGGGCGAAGCGTTTTTTTGCTTACTTTTTTTAGGCGCTTGTAAAAAAAGTGAGTCGCCGTCGGGCGAAACCATAAGTCGCCATGACCGCAGCAACGGATATGTACACCGCACCTGCAAGAGAATGGCCAGCCACCAGACCGCCTTCGCGAGCAAGCCCGCTCCCACAGGCGCACCTACGCAAGAGATGGGTTGGCTTCCAGACAGCCTTCGCGGGCAAGCCCGCTCCCACCCAAAAAGCAGATCCGTGTAAACCTGCAAGAGACAAATCGACTATCAGACCCGAGGAAACACTCAGTAACCGTTAGACCCGTAATCCACCTGAAACTCAAACCCGGTCACCCGCTCCACCCCGGTCTCAAGCCCCCCATCCGGCAACAACCGCAACCACCGATAACCCGGCGCCAGGGTATCGACCTTGAAATCCTCACTGCGCGGCTCGAACTGGATACAGGTCGACGGCGATGCAAGCAAACGCACCCCGTTGCGTAACTGATCGATTTCCTGATGCACATGCCCCCACAACACCGCGCGCACCTGCGTAAAACGATCAAGCACGGCAAACAACGCCTCCGGATTACGCAAACTGATCGGCTCCATCCAGGCACACCCAATGGACACCGGATGATGGTGAAAACACACCAGATGATGACGCTGCGGCGCCTCGCTCAAGGCCCGGGCCAGCAACTGCAGCTGCTCGTCCTGCAAATAACCGGGTACCGATCCCGGTACAGCGGAATCCAGCAAGGTAATCCGCCAGTTGCCAATGTCCACCACCGGCTCCAGCAACGAACTCTGCACCGCCGCCTGGGCCATGATGTGCGGCTCGTCGTGATTACCCGGAATCCAGCGCGCCGGGGCATCGATTTGCCCGCTCATCTGGCGAAACTGTTGATACGACTCCAGGGTGCCGTCCTGAGACAGGTCACCACTGGCAATCACCAGATCGATCCGTGATTGTTGCGCCAGCACCAGCTCGATGACCTGCTGCAGGCTGTCACGCGTGTTCATGCCCAACAGTGTTCCATCTGCTTCGGCAAACAGGTGGCTGTCAGAAAGCTGCACCAACAGCACGGGGTCGCTGGCATTCAGAGTGGATACGCTCGGCAAGGCGTTCTCCCGGGGCGTGGACAGGGATTGGGATGGAGGGAGCAATTATGCTGGGGCAATCGTGAAAGAGGAAACCCGTGAACCGGACACAGTTCACATCTGCTGCTTAACGCACCACTTCGTATTCGTGCCCGCACGCCAGGCAATGGCTCAGCCATTCGCCAAGGAAGACGTTGAGCTGGGCCTTTTCGTCCGGTTGGTGCATCAACGCATTGGGGTAAGGATAGATGCCCCGGAAGCGCCGCGCATGCTCGGCGCTGATGACCTCGGCCATGCGCGCATCGTGATAGACCTGGACTTCCAGCTGCGGCACCGGCAACCACGGCAGGCTGTGCTCCTGACGCACGCGCAAGGTCGTGGTGTACGGACAGGCCCGCAACACCTCCAGCGTCAGCACACCCAGCATCTGGTCGCCCTGGGTCATGGCAATGCGCCGGGCCGCCGGTTGGTTGCGCATCTCTGGCAGCAAGCGCAGCAACCGGGCATAGTTGGCCTCGCAGGCGCTTTGCAGCCCCACAAGGTCGACCCGATATCGGTCGCGCTGTTTGATTACGACCATAGCCCCCTCACTTCAACGCGGTTCAAAGCCAGCCATTGCAAGGCAATAATGCTCGCCGCGTTGGAAATCCGCCCATCACGTACGGCCTGCAGGGCATCTTCAAAGTCCCAAGCCGTGACGCGAATATCTTCTGCCTCCTCTACCAGCCCGTGCAGGCCGCCCGCCTCGCTGCTGTCACAACGCCCCAGATACAAATGCACGTATTCGGTACTGCCGCCCGGCGATGGAAAGTAGTTGAGCATCGGCCACAGCGCAGTGAACTCAAGCCCAGCTTCCTCCTGCGCTTCGCGGTGAGCAACTTCTTCCGGTAATTCGTCCTTGTCGATCAGACCGGCGACCAGTTCGATCAACCAGGGATTGTCAGTCTTGCCCAATGCCCCCACGCGAAACTGCTCGATCAGCACCACTTCATCACGCAGCGGATCGTAAGGCAGCACGCACACGGCATCATGACGAACGAACAGCTCGCGATTGATTTCACGGCTCATGCCGCCGGCGAACAGCTCATGGCGCAGGTGCACGCGATCGAGCTGGTAGAAACCCTTATGGCAGCTCTCAGTGCGCACGACGTCTACGGTGGTCGGGGTGGCCTTGGCAAAATCAGTCATAACAATCCTCGTCTACTGCAAAATCCGTCCGAGGCTGCCCCCAGTCTTCGCGCCATCCTAACGCGCCCGTCACGTTTGATGCAGCCCCTTTGAAGTCGCCGGGATAGACGGCAGGGGGGCAAACCAACTCTAATTGGCACTATTGAGCTTAGTGGCGAACTGACTACGCCGCTGACAGTCGAAGCCGGTAACTTTTGCCTACCCCTGATTCATGAAGGACACCCATGTCACTTTTGAAAATCGCCTCCGTGGCCTGTATCGCCCTGACCCTGGGCGCCTGTCAAAGCCTGTTCCAGCCAAGCTACAAGGCGCCGCTGGAAACCCTGCGCGACACCACCGAAACCATCAAGCCAGGTTGCACGGCCGCCGACTGCCCACTGGTGAACATCGATACCGTGCGCTTCCCAGGCGAGCCGCAACTGGATGGCATCATCGAAAAACGCTTGCTGCAAATGACCCGCACCTCGCCCGACGCCCCGTTGCCAGCCTCGCTCAATGCCTATCGCGATCAGTTTTTGCGTGACGCCGGCCCGCGCCACAGCAGCTACCTGCAAGCCAAGGTACGGGAACAGCATGACGGCTTGGTGATCATTGAGTTGTCCAGTTACCTGGACACCGGGACCGCCCACGGCACGCCGGGGCGCGGCTTCATCAATTATTCGCGCCAGGAGCACAAGGTCCTGAATCTGTCTGACATGCTGCGGCCCGGGCAGGAAGAGGCATTCTGGAAAGCCGCCCAGGTGGCGCATAACAGCTGGCTGATCAGCACCCGGCTCGATCAGGAGCCGGAATTCTTGAAGGCCTGGCCGTTCAAGAAAACCCCGAATGTGGCCTTGACCACCGCCGGGGTGATGCTCAAGTACGACGTGACCACGATTGCGCCTTACGCACTGGGCCACGTCGAACTGAAGATCCCTTACTCGCGCCTGGGTGGCATCCTCAAGCCTGAGCTGGTTCCCGCCCGTCCGTAACGACACGTCCCAGCAGCAGCTGGAGCAGCCCTGCCAGTATCAACGCGGGTAGGGTTGCGCCGATTTCAGGGTAGAGATTGGCCAGCAGGTGATACGTGCTCACACCGCCCAGCCAGGCCAGCAAGGTCGTCCCGCGCAAGGCCGAGGACGCTACCTGGGCCCTGCGCTTGCGCAGAATGAAGTGATCCACCAGCACGACGCCAAACAGCGGCGCGAACACCGAACCGATCAACAGCAGGAAGTTCTGGTACTGGGCCAGCGGTGCCAGCAAGGCGATCAAGGTGCAGATCACCCCGATGGCCAAGGCCAGGTGTTCGACCTTCAGGCGCAGCAGAATCCCGCTGGAAACCGCCGCCGAGTGAATGTCGGCAAAGGCGTTTTCGGACTCGTCGAGCAGGATCAACAACAGCGGAATCCCCAGGCCGGCGCCGGCCAGTGCCAGCAGCAAGGCGTTGACTTCGCCGCTCGGCGCAAAGGCCAGGGTGTAGGCCACGCCCAGGCTCATCAGCCAGAAGTTACCAATGAAGAAGCCCAGCGCAGTGCCGCCGAAGACGTTTTTGGCCCGCTTGCCGAAGCGCGAATAGTCGGCGATCAGCGGCAACCACGACAGGGGCATGGCGATGGCGATGTCAAAACCCACGGCGAACGGCATCGAACCGTCACCGGCCTGTGCCCATAGCGCAGCCAGGTCGGCTTTGGCGAACAGGTTCCAGGTCAGCCAGATGCACGCGGCCAGCAGCAGCCAGATCCCCCACTTGCGCAGCACTTTACGCACGAAGGTCAACGGGCCACTGACCGCCAGCAACGTGGCCAGCGCACCGAAGAACAGCGTCCACAGCAGCGGGTTCGACCACAGGCTGCCTTCGCTGAACGCCCGGGCGCCCAACAGGCTCGCCGCGTCGCGCATGACGATAATTTCGAACGAGCCCCAGCCGATCAGCTGCAACAGGTTCAACAACGCCGGCAGGCTCGCACCGCGAGTACCGAGGCTGAGTTTGAGCGCGGCCATCGACGACAGGCCGGTGTCGCTGCCGATCACGCCAACCGCCGCGAGCAGCAATACGCCAACCAGCGTGCCAAGAAAAATCGCCAGTAATGAACCGGACAGGCCCAGGCCAGGTGCGAGCAAGGCACCGGTCTGCAGCACCATCAGGCCGATACCAAGGGAAAACCACAGGGAGAACAGATCGCGACCGCCGAAGACTCGTTTGTCAGTGGGCACCGCGATGTCAGGTGAATACGTGCTGGGTTGAATGCTCAAGGGTGTTATCTCAGAGGGACATTTGTTGTTGTGTCGATCACGCATCATTCCTGTGGCGAGGGAGCTTGCTCCCTCGCCACAACGGCTCCGGTGTTCCGGAACCATCAGGTCAGATCAAACCTTCTTGTACAGCTGGCTGCCTTCCTTCTTGAACCGCTCGGCCTGCTCCGCCAGGCCTTGGGCGACGTCCACGTCGACGGCATCGATCCGCTGGTTGGCCGCGTATTCGCGAACTTCCTGGGTGATCTTCATCGAGCAGAATTTCGGCCCGCACATGGAGCAGAAATGCGCGACCTTGGCCGAGTCCTTCGGCAGGGTTTCGTCGTGATACGAGCGCGCGGTGTCAGGATCCAGGCCCAGGTTGAACTGGTCTTCCCAACGGAATTCGAATCGCGCCTTGCTCAAGGCGTTGTCGCGAATCTGCGCCCCCGGATGCCCCTTGGCCAGGTCGGCGGCGTGCGCGGCAATCTTGTAGGTGATGATCCCGGTCTTCACGTCATCCTTGTTCGGCAGGCCCAAGTGCTCCTTGGGCGTGACGTAGCAAAGCATGGCGCAACCGAACCAGCCGATCATCGCCGCACCGATACCGGAGGTGATGTGGTCGTAACCCGGAGCGATGTCGGTGGTCAGCGGGCCGAGGGTGTAGAACGGGGCCTCGTCGCAGCACTCCAGCTGCTTGTCCATGTTCTCTTTGATCAACTGCATCGGCACGTGGCCAGGGCCTTCGATCATGCACTGCACATCGTGCTTCCAGGCGATCTTGGTCAGCTCGCCGAGGGTTTCCAGCTCACCGAATTGTGCGGCGTCATTGGCGTCGGCAATCGACCCCGGACGCAGGCCATCGCCCAGCGAGAAGCTGACGTCGTAGGCCTTCATGATTTCGCAGATGTCTTCGAAATGGGTGTAGAGGAAGTTTTCCTTGTGATGCGCCAGGCACCACTTGGCCATGATCGAACCGCCACGGGAAACAATACCGGTCACGCGTTTGGCGGTCAGCGGCACATAGCGCAGCAACACACCAGCGTGGATGGTGAAGTAGTCGACGCCCTGCTCGGCCTGCTCGATCAGCGTGTCGCGGAACAGTTCCCAGGTCAGGTCTTCAGCGGCGCCGCCGACTTTTTCCAGGGCCTGGTAGATCGGCACGGTACCGATCGGCACCGGCGAGTTACGGATGATCCATTCGCGGGTTTCGTGAATGTGCTTGCCGGTGGACAAGTCCATGACCGTGTCCGACCCCCAGCGAATGCCCCAGGTCAGTTTCGCCACTTCTTCTTCAATGGACGAACCCAAGGCGCTGTTGCCGATGTTGCCGTTGATCTTCACCAGGAAGTTACGGCCGATGATCATCGGCTCCAGTTCGGTGTGGTTGATGTTGGCCGGAATGATCGCACGACCGCGGGCGATCTCTTCACGGACAAATTCCGGCGTGATGATTTTCGGCACGCTGGCGCCGAAGCTGTGACCGGCGTGCTGCTGATCCAGCAGGCCGGCGGCACGGGCCACTTCGAGCTTCATGTTTTCGCGGATGGCGACGTATTCCATCTCGGCGGTGATGATGCCTTTACGGGCATAGTGCATCTGGCTGACGTTGGCCCCGGCCTTGGCGCGGCGCGGGTTGTTCACGTGGGCAAAGCGCAGCTTGGTCAGCTCGGCATCAGCCAGGCGCTCCTGGCCGAAGTTCGAGCTCAGGCCGGGCAGACGCTCGGTGTCGCCACGGTCGTCGATCCACGCCGAACGTACATCGCCCAAGCCTTTGCGCACGTCGATCACCACATTGGGATCGGTGTACGGGCCGGACGTGTCATACACGGTAACCGGCGCGTTGACCTCGCCACCGAAGTCGGTGGGGGTCACGTCCAGGGTAATTTCGCGCATGGGTACGCGGATGTCCGGGCGCGAACCCTGGACATAGATCTTTTGCGAGCGGGTAAAGGGCTGAACCGACTGCTCATCGACTTTGGCCGAGTCACTGAGGTTGGTCGCATTTTTTGGTTTTGTGGTCATCACGGGCTCTCCAGACAGCATCCAGGCAGTGGATTGTCGGAGCAGAACCTGAGAGGCACGGACGCACCAGGACTGGTGCTGTGCTTCGTCACACACAGGAACGTTCGATTGTCGAACAATATCCCGGACGAAGCACAAGAGGACTCGCCGGGTGACGAGAAATCTTGTTCCCTACGCAGGCGCTAACCTGATCAGGTTCAACGGGATCCGAAATTATTCGATCTCAGCCTCATAGCAAGGCACCCCGACAAGAACCCGGCCAGTCTAGACACAACGGGCAAAGAACGCCAACCCCTGTGTAAATAGCGTGATGAATGGCGCAATTGCCGCATTTGTAACAAGAACATGCACTACTGCACTCACAACCCCGCACGTTACCTTGACGCTGTAATGCTAGCGCCGTAAGTTTGGGCGCCTGAATTCTCGTCGTAATATCACTGCTAGGGATCGCCTCATGCTGCGAAAACTCTCACTGGCGCTCGCCGTGTCATGTGCGTCCAATGGAATGGTCTGGGCAGCGCAAGCATCCCTGGCGACCAACACCGACCTGGTGAGCGTCTATCAAGAGGCGGTCAACAACAACGCCGACCTGGCCGCGGCCCGTGCTCAATACGGCGCGCAAAAGGAAGTCGTGCCCCAGGCCCGCGCCGGCCTGCTGCCGAACCTGTCGGGTGGCGCAGAAATCGCCAACGTGCGCACCGACATCGACGCACCGTCGGCCATCGCCAACCGTAATGCTCACGTCTACCAGGCCACACTGGCCCAGCCACTGTTCCGCGCTGACCGCTGGTTCCAGTTCCAGGCGGCCAAGGACGTCAATGAACAGGCGGCCCTGCAACTGTCGGCCACCGAGCAGAACCTGATCCTGCAAACCGCCGAGAACTACTTCAACGTACTGCGCACCCAGGACAACCTGGCGTCGACCAAAGCGGAAGAAGCCGCGTTCAAACGCCAGCTGGACCAGTCCAACGAGCGTTTCGATGTGGGCCTGTCGGACAAGACCGACGTGCTGCAATCGCAAGCCAGTTATGACACCGCCCGCGCCAACCGGATCCTGGCCCAGCTCCAGGTGGATGACGCGTTCGAAGCGCTGGTCACCCTGACCAACCGTGAGTACAACTCGATTCAGGGCATCGTCCACACCTTGCCGATCCTGCCGCCGGCGCCTAACGATGCCAAAGCCTGGGTCGACACCGCCGCGCAACAGAACCTCAACCTGTTGGCCAGCAACTACGCGGTGAACGCGGCCGAAGAAACCCTCAAGCAACGCAAGGCCGGCCACGCGCCGACAGTCGACGCGGTGGCGCAGTACAAGAAAGGCGACAACGACGCATTGGGCTTCAGCAACCCGAGCGCCTTTGGCCAGCCGTACAGTGGCGACGTCTCGCAGACCTCGGTCGGCCTGCAGTTGAACATTCCGATCTACAGCGGCGGGCTGACCAGCTCCCAGGTGCGCCAATCCTATTCACAGTTGGAACAGAGCGAACAGCAACGCGAATCCCTGCGCCGGCAAGTGGTGGAAAACACTCGTGACCTGCACCGCGCCGTCAATAGCGACGTCGAGCAGGTGCAGGCGCGCCGCCAGTCGATCATCTCCAACCAGAGCGCGGTGGAAGCCACGGAAATCGGTTATCAGGTGGGTACACGCAATATCGTTGACGTACTCGACGCCCAGCGTCAGCTGTACACCTCGGTGCGCAACTATAACAACAGCCGCTACGACTATATTCTCGACAACCTGCGCCTGAAACAGGCCGCCGGCACCTTAAGCCCCGGCGACCTGCAAGACCTCAAGCGCTACCTCAAGGCCGACTACAACCCGGACAAGGACTTCCTGCCACCGGACCTGGCCAAGGCCGCAGCGGAACAGCTGAAAGCCCGTCCTTGAAGCGCCTGTTGCTCGCGCTGGGCTGCGAAGCAGCCCTGAAGCCTGACACCGCGCTGTAACAGGTACTCCGCAGTCACCCCGATGGCGACCAGGAGCCGCTCCCTCGCCACCGCTGTATCGCTCAGCTTCTATCGATCAATCGCCCCAACCCATCGAGCAACCGCTGCAAGGCACCCTGGTTGGCGCGCATCACGTTCAACCCCGCCTCAGCCATGCGCTGCGCATCACGCGGCAGCTCGAACAGCCGCTGCACCGCCAGCGCCAACCCCTGGGCATCCTCCACCTCCTGCAAGGCATTGGCACTGCGCATCAACGCCGCGATCTCCAGGAAGTTGAACAGGTGGGGACCACTGAGCACCGGTTTCGCCAAGGCCGCGGGCTCCAGGAGGTTATGCCCGCCATTCGGCACCAGGCTGCCGCCGACAAACGCACTGTCCGCCAACGCGTAGAGAAACAGCAGTTCACCCATGGTGTCGCCGAGCAGCACCGACGTATCAGCGTTGACCGCCATGCCGGTCGAGCGACGGACCGTATTGAAACCCTGCTGCTGGCAAAGCTCGAACACCGAATTGAAACGCTCGGGGTGGCGCGGTACCAGAATCAGCAACGCGTCCGGGTGACTGACAAGCAATTGCCGGTGGGCGGCCAGCACCACTTCGTCTTCGCCTTCATGGGTACTCGCAGCGATCCACACCGGACGCTCGACCGCCTGCCATTGCTCGCGCAACCGGGCGGCGCGCTGCAGCAATTGCGGGTCGATACTCAGGTCAAACTTGATCGAGCCGGTGACCTGCACCGTCTCTGCCCGTGCACCGAGCTGTCGGAAGCGCTCGGCCTCGGCTTCGGTTTGCACGGCAAACAGGCTCATCTCAGCCAGCATCGGCTGAGTCAGGCGGTGGAAACGGCCGTAGCCTCGGGCCGAGCGCTCCGACAGCCGGGCATTGGCCAGCGCGACCGGAATCCCGCGTTTGGCGCACTGATGAATATGGTTGGGCCACAACTCGGTTTCCATGATCACCGCCAGCCTGGGCTGGACCCTGTCGAGGAACCTGGCGGCCGCACAGGGCAAGTCGTAAGGCAGGTAGCAGTGCTGGATGCGTGGTTCATTGGCGAA
The DNA here is from genome assembly GCF_058789115.1 of Pseudomonas sp. FW300-N1A1. Lineage (NCBI taxonomy): Bacteria > Pseudomonadati > Pseudomonadota > Gammaproteobacteria > Pseudomonadales > Pseudomonadaceae > Pseudomonas > Pseudomonas sp. FW300-N1A1. The sequence continues at coordinate 61,826 of NZ_JBYTBK010000007.1, forward strand.
CATCGCGTGGATCCGCTCCGAACCGGTCGGGGTCATGCAGGTCACGGTGATCGGAAGCTGTGGATAACGCTCCAGCAGTGCACGGATCATCGGTGCCGCGGCGATGCTCTCGCCCACCGACACCGCATGCACCCAGAGACCACCGGGCTTCATCATCGGCAAGCCGACAGAGAAACGCTCGCCGATGCGCTTGGCGTATGCCGGAGCCTTGCGCGAACGCAGCCACAGCCGAATCGCTACCAGTGGCAGCCCGAGGTAAAACAGCGCGGTATAGAGGGTTCTGTTCATGGCGCCGGAGTTTATCGGCTTTTTCAGTCGATCGCCTGCAAGTGCACGGCAAATCGTTCCGCCAGCCAGCGCGCCGCCGGCCCGAGTGTTTCATCACGCCGCCAGACCAACTCCACCACCAATGCCGGCGGGGTCCATTCGCTGACCAGCTCGACCATCTGCCCTTGATAGGCGGGGTACTGCACCACATGCCGGGGCAGCCAGCCCCAGCCCAGACCCCGCATCACCCATTCGGCCAGCACGTAGAAGCTGTCGGCGCGCCAGACCTGCGGGCTGGCCTGCTCACTGCCGGGGTAGACACTTGAATGGGTGGCCATCAGCAGTTGCCGATGCTGGGCCATTTGCTGGCAATTGACCTGCCCGCCTGCGGCCAGCGGGTGGCCGACGCCGCACACCGTGACCATCTCGACGCTGCCCAGTACACGACGTTCCAGGGCTTCGGGGATCTGCTCGTGATAGAACAACAGACCCAGATCCGCCTGACGCTGCTCCAGTTTGCGCGCCACATCGCCCTGCGCAGCGCTGGCCAATTGCACTTCCAGGCTGGGAAATTGCTCGGCCAGGGCCTCGAGGCTGTCGAGCACTGGCTGATAGGGCATCGCCTCGTCCTGAGCCAGGCGCAAGCGCGCCTCCTGTCCGCGCATCAACGCCTGCGCCCGGCCATTGAGGCGCTCGCACTGGCGCAACACCTCCCGCGCCTCCTCCAGCAATGCGCTACCGGCCTCGGTCAGCCGTGGCTGGCGACCGCTGCTACGATCAAACAGGCTGACGCCAAGGTCGGCTTCAAGCAAGGCAATCGAACTGCTGACCGCCGACTGTGCCTTGCGCTGATCCCGGGCCACGGCGGAAAACGAACGTTGCTCGGCGACGCTGACGAACAAGCGCATCTGCTCCAGATTCCATTGAATACTCATGGCTCAACCCATCTTCAAATCAGATAGGTAATGACTTTACCCCATCTGAAGAATCCCTAAAATGCCGACTTCAGAAAGCAATGTTTCACACGAGGATTGACCCATGACCGCCTACTACTACCTGGCCATCGCCATCTGCGCCGAAGTGATCGCCACTGTTTCGATGAAAGCGGTCAAAGGTTTCAGCACTCCCCTGCCCCTGCTGCTGGTGATCTGCGGCTATGGCATCGCCTTCTGGATGTTGACACTGGTGGTGCGCAGCGTCCCCGTGGGCGTGGCTTATGCCGTCTGGGCCGGCATGGGCATTGTGATGGTCAGCGTCGCCGCACTGTTTATCTACGACCAGAAGCTGGATGTACCGGCGATACTGGGCATGGCGCTGATCGTGCTGGGCGTGGTGGTGATCCAGCTGTTCTCGAAAACGGCTGGGCACTAACCGACTCCACCCGCCTTTGTGGCGAGGGTGCTCACCCCTTGGCCACAGGTTTACCTGCCCCCCAGTTGATCAGCAACAAATCCACTCCTCATCGAGGCTGTATACTGCGCCTCTCGTCTTGAACACTGAGGTCTGCGCATGCCATCCGTTATTTCCACCGACGTGCTGATTGTCGGCGCTGGTGTTGCCGGCCTCTGGCTGAATGCACGCCTGCGTCGCCAGGGTTATTCGACCGTGCTGGTGGAAAGCGCCAGCCTCGGCGGCGGGCAAAGCGTCAAGTCCCAGGGGATCATCCACGGTGGTGCCAAGTACGCCCTGCACGGCGCACTGACCGGTGCCTCGGAAGCCATTGCCGACATGCCACGGCGCTGGCGTGACGCCCTGGCCGGCGACGGCGAACTGGACCTGACCGGAGTGCGCCTGCTCTCCGAGGCCCACTACCTCTGGTCGCCCGGTACCCTGGCCGGCAACCTCACCAGTTTCTTCGCCAGCAAGGCCGTGCGCGGCCGGGTCGACCAGGTCAAGGGCGAACAACTACCCCCCGCCCTGCAAGACAAGCGCTTCAAGGGCAAGGTCTATCGCCTGGCCGAACTGGTCATCGATGTACCGAGCCTGATCGCACGCCTGGCCGAACTGGCCGGCGACGGATTGCTGGCCGGGCAGAAAATCGAACCCTTGCTGGAAAACGGCGAACTGGTCGGCTTGCGGGTCGACGAGCGGGACATCCGTGCGCAACGCATCGTCCTCAGTGCCGGCGCCGGCAATGCCGAATTGCTCGCGACCCTCGGCCTGAGCCAGCCGGCCATGCAAACCCGACCACTGCACATGGTCCTGGTCAAGGGCCCAAGCCTCAAACCGCTGTATGCCCACTGCCTGGGTGGCGGGCCGAAGCCGCGCATCACCGTCACCACTCATCCGGCAGCCGATGGCCAATGGGTCTGGTACCTGGGGGGCGATATCGCCGAAGCTGAAGGAGTGGCGCGAGAGCCGGCGGCGCAGATTGCCGCCGCACAGAAGGAGCTCGGCAACCTGTTGCCCTGGGTCGACCTCAGCCAGGCGCAGTGGGCGACCTTGCGGGTCGATCGGGCCGAGCCGTTGCAATCGGGCCTGACCCGCCCGGACAATGCCTTTCTCGCCGAACAGGATCGCCTGCTGGTGGGCTGGCCGACCAAACTCGCACTGGCACCCGACTTCGCTGACCGGGTGATCGCCGCGCTGCAACGCGACGCCATCCTGCCGAGCCACCCGGTGCCGTTGCCTGAACTGCCAAAACCGCCCATGGGTGTACCGGCCTGGGAGCAACTGCTGCCATGAGCCATGCCACTTTGCACGACCTGCACCGCCCGCTGGGCAGCACAGGGCTGATGGTGTCGCCACTGGGCCTGGGAACGGTGAAGCTTGGCCGCGATCAAGGGGTGAAATACCCCAACGGCTTCCAGATCCCGGACGATGACGAGGCGCGCGGCCTGCTCAAGCTGACCCGCGACCTGGGCATCAACCTGATCGACACCGCCCCGGCCTATGGCCGCAGTGAAGAGCGCCTCGGCCCGCTGTTGCGTGGCCAGCGTCATGACTGGGTGATTGTCAGCAAGGTCGGTGAAGAGTTCGTCGACGGTCAGTCCCGCCATGATTTCAGTGCCGCCCATACGCGGTTTTCAGTCGAACGCAGCCTGCAACGCCTGGAAACGGATTTTATCGACCTGGTACTGGTGCATTCGGACGGCAATGACCTGGTCATTCTCAATGAAAGCGAGGTCTATCAGACCCTCGCCGAGCTCAAGCGCGAAGGCAAGATTCGTGGCTTCGGCTTTTCCGGCAAGACCGTCGACGGCGGCCTGAAGGCGCTGGAGCAGGGCGATTGCGCCATGGTCACCTACAACCTCAACGAACAGGCCGAACGGCCGGTCATCGACTACGCTGCTGCCCATGGCAAAGCCATCCTGGTCAAGAAGGCCCTGGCCAGTGGTCACGTTTGCCTGAGCCCGGGCGTGGACCCGGTGCGTGCCAGCTTCGAGTTGTTGTTTGCACAACCCGGTGTTGCCAGTGCTATTGTCGGGACCATCAATCCGCTGCACCTGGCCCACAATGTGGCGACCGTTGCTCAAGTCCTGACCCGCCGTTGACTAGCCGCCGAGGCGGCCGACCCCGACGCAAGAAGGAGCCGACATGCCACGCACACTGATCAGAAAGAACCCCAGTAACTTCAAGACACTGCCACTGTATGTCGAAGCGACGCCCGACGGCCTGAGCTACCAGAGTGTCGGGAGGCCGCTCAACTTCTCCCAGACCCTGCAGCGCCGGCGTCCGGTGACGGTGGCCAATGCCGAGCACTTTGCCCTGGAACTGGCCAACCTCGGCGTGTCGGTGCGACTGACCCTGCGCTGGCAGAATCGCGATTACTGGGTGTTGGTCCGCCAGCGCCGCCAGGATCGGGGCGACGTGGTGCTGAAACTGATTTCCGGTTATGTGCCCGCCCACGAACTCAATCTGCCGCTGCACACAGCCATTCAGGAGATTGCCGAGGAGTGCCTGCTGGAAACCCCGGAAGGCTGGCTCGGCGGACGCTTCAATGACACCTGGCTACCGGCCCCCTATGCCACGGCGCTGCACTACCGGGAAGCCATGCCGTTTCGCCTGATGCCAGAATCCGGTGCTGCCCGCCCCGTACGTTGCGCCAACCTGCAATTGATCGAGCGCCCGCGCGCCTATGTGCACCTGCCTACCGCATCGCTGCAACTGATTTACGATTTGCGCCTGGAGGTGCCCAAGGAAGCCAAGTCCTTGAGCCTGTTCCACGTCGATGAGCGCCTGGAAGGTGATCAACTGGTCGCGCGACTGGACCGCAAGCGCCCGGACCTGTACCTGATGCCGCTTCAGGATGGCCAGCCGGTGCCTGAGCTCTACACCCTGAAAAAAGACCAGCTATACCCCGCAAGCACACGCGGCCTGTACCTGGCGGAAAGTTTTGCCCGTCAGGAAGGCTGGCTGGTCAGGGATGAGCGGATTCGCTGGAAGGACTGGCTCAAGCAACAGGGCTTGAGTCAGCCGGACAAGCCTTCGGGCTTGAGCCGCCTGACCGGCAAGGCCAAACAGCTGCTGAAGAAGATCGTGCCGCACAAGGCGGCACGCTAACTCCCTGTGGCGAGGGAGCTTGCTCCCGTTGGCCGGTGCAGCTGTCGTAGACCGTGCCGGGAGAGTACCTGGATCGATGCGGTGGAGGCTTCGGGGTTGGCGGGAGCAAGCGCTCTCGCCACGACAAGCCCCTCGCTACAGCGTCAGTTCTTGCGGATTTTCTCGACAATGGCGGTGGTCGAGCTGTTTTCCACCAGCCCCAACACCTTCACCGTGCCACCGTAAGCGCTGACGATATCGGCGCCGACCACCTGGTCTATGCCGTAATCGCCGCCCTTGACCAGCACGTCCGGCTTGACCTGCGACAACAGGTTCTCCGGTGTACCTTCAGGGAAGCTGATCACCCAGTCCACCGCCCCCAGCCCCGCCAACACGGCCATGCGTCGGTCAACACTGTTGATCGGCCGCCCCGGGCCTTTCAAGCGGCTGACCGAGGCATCGTCGTTGACCGCCACGATCAACCGGTCGCCCTGTGCACGTGCCTGCTCGAGGTAGGTCACGTGGCCAGCATGCAGGATGTCGAAGCATCCGTTGGTGAAAACGATCGACTCGTTATGCGCGCGCGCATCGTCAATCGCCAGCAGCAACTGGTCGAGGCTCAGCACTCCCCGCTCGGAACCCTCTTCGCGCTGAATCGCACGACGCAGCTCCGGGGCACTGATGGCCGCCGTACCCAGTTTACCGACCACGATGCCCGCAGCCAGATTGGCCAGGGCCACCGCATGGGGCAATTCCTCACCGGCCGCGATCGCCGCTGCCAGGGTGGAAATCACTGTATCGCCGGCACCGGTGACGTCGAACACTTCACGGGCACGGGCCGGCAAGTGCAGCGCCGGGTGATCGGGACGCAGCAAGGTCATGCCGTGCTCGCCACGGGTCACCAGCAACGCGCCGAGGTCAAGGTCGTGCATCAACTTCGCACCCTTGTTCACCAGGTCGTGCTCGTCGACACAGCCACCGACGATGGTTTCGAACTCGCTGAGGTTCGGCGTGATCAGGCTGGCACCGCGGTAGATCGAAAAATCCTTGCCCTTCGGGTCGGCCAGTACCGGAATGCCACGGGCACGGGCGGCCTGAATCAGCACCTGATGGTTCCTCAGGGCGCCTTTGCCGTAGTCGGACAACACCAGCACCTTGATGCCTTCCAGCAGGCTGTCGACTTGCTCACCGAGCGCCAGCGCGTCGGTGGCGAAGGGTTCTTCGAAGTCGATACGCAGCAATTGCTGGTGACGACTCATGACCCGCAGCTTGACGATGGTCGGCTGGTGCGCAATGCGCTGGAACAACGCACGGACACCGGCGCCCTTAAGGCTGTTGGTCAGGCTGTCGGCGGCCTCGTCATCACCGGTCACACCGACCAGGGATGCCGGCGCACCGAGCGCGGCAATGTTCAAGGCAACGTTGGCGGCGCCGCCCGGGCGGTCTTCGATTTGCTCGACCTTGACCACTGGCACCGGCGCCTCAGGAGAAATCCGTGAGGTACCACCATGCCAGTAACGGTCGAGCATGACATCGCCGACCACCAAGACAGGGGCTTGATCGAATCGCGGCATGGACAACTTCATGGTGCAACCCACATACAAAATGAACAGGGGCGCGATATTAGCACAGGGTGAACGCTGCCTAGTTCGACAGCTTCATCCACTGTGAATCTGAGGGTTACATTGGTTGTTTTTTAAACAGAATATGCAAATAGAGGGAGGCTTTCAGGGTGGGCCAGGGCACACGAATGCAAGGCAACGGGCGCATTGCGCGCCCGCACGCTTGAGGGTGAACAATGTCCACCCCGAGGTTTACTTCAGGTGATGTTCACCGGAGTTGGTTCGTCCAGGCCCATGGCATGCAGACGGGAGTAGTACCCGCCTTGCGCCAGCAGCTCGGTATGAGTGCCCCGCTCGACAATTTCACCGTGATCCATCACCAGGATCAGGTCCGCCTTTTCAATGGTCGACAGGCGGTGTGCAATCACCAGCGTGGTACGGCCCTTCATGACTTTATCCAGGGCGGCCTGGATATGCCGCTCGGATTCGGTGTCCAGTGCCGAGGTCGCCTCGTCGAGGATCAGCAACGGCGCGTTTTTCAACAACGCACGAGCGATCGCCAGGCGCTGACGCTGCCCGCCGGAGAGCAATACACCGTTCTCGCCGACTTCAGTATCCAAACCTTGCGGCAGTTGGGAGATGAAGTCCATCGCGTAAGCGTCTTCAGCGGCTTTCTCGATGTCTGCACGCGGTGCGCCCGCCAGATCGCCATAGGCGATGTTGTTGGCGACCGTGTCGTTGAACAGGGTCACGTGCTGTGTAACCTGCGCCACGTGCTTGCGCAGGTTACGCAGGCGATACTCTTCGATCTCCACGTCATCGAGCAGTATTTTCCCGCTCTCATGATGGTAGAAACGCGGGATCAGGCTGGCCAGCGTCGACTTGCCGCTGCCCGAACGACCGACCAGTGCGATCATCTGCCCCGGCGCAGCCGTGAAGCTGATGTCCTTGAGCACTTCGCGATCGGTGCCCGGGTAAGTGAAGCTCAGCTTTTGCACATCCAGACGGCCGCTGATGCGTTCGCGCTCGATCGTCCCGTTGTCGACTTCCGGCTCGACGTCCAGTTGCTCAAAGATGCTCTCGGCGCCGGCCACGCCCTTTTGAATGGTCGAACTGACTTCCGACAATTGGCGAATCGGCTTGGGCAGCAAGCCGGCGGCAGTAATGTAGGCCACCAGATCACCGGCCGTCGCATCGCCGCGCAGAAACAGCACCAGGAACATCAACGACGCCATGGCGGTGTAGATCACCAACTGCAGCGCAGGCGTGTAGATTGCGCTGGTCCGGGTCATGCGCAGCTGCTTGTTGGTATTGCTCTGGCTGGCGCGGGCAAAGCGTTGTTCTTCGTAGCTTTCACCACCAAAGCTGCGTACCACCCGATAGCCCTGAATGGTCTCGGACGCCACGTGCGTGACGTCCCCCATCGCTACCTGGATCCTCTTGCTTTGCTTGCGGAATTTCTTGCTGGTATTACCGACCATGAAGGAAATAATCGGCAGAATCGCCAGCATCACCAGGGTCAGCTTCCAGTTCATCCACAGCAGGTAGGCAAACAGGAAGATAACCGTCAGGCCTTCACGAATCACCACCTTGATGGCATCCGTTGCCGCGCCAGTGACCATGGTTACGTTGAAGGTGATGCGTGAGATCAAATGCCCCGAGTTGTGGGTATCGAAATAACGGTTAGGCAGCACCAGCAGCTTGTTGAACAGCTCTACCCGCAGGTCATGGACCAGCCCCAGGGAAACCTTGGCCAGGTAGTAGTTGCTCAGAAACGAGCCAAGCCCCTGCCACGCCGCGATCAGAATGATCAGCAGGGGCACGGCGACCAACAGTTGCAAATCCTGCAGATAAGGCACATTGGGGAAGAGCACCGCTTCAGGGTTGCTCAAACCGTCGACGAAATATTTGAGAATCCCGGCCAGCATCGGCTGAGTGGAGGCAAATATGACGAAGCCCACAATACTCAACAGGAAAATACCGATGTAGGGTTTTACGTACCCCAGCAGTCGCAAATAGATTTTCAGGCTTGAATCCTGTTCCGCTTTGGGCGGTGCTGCACTCATCGTAGAGCTCACTTCTTAGGTAGAACGCGGAATTTTATCACAGGCGTTGTACTTGGCCTGTGTCCATACCAAAACGGTGGCCAGGCCAACCGGTAGCCAACTGATGAACCATTCGGCCCGCGGCGTGCCACTGATACTGGCCGCATCAAATTGCATTGCCAGAAACGAGAACATCCAGATGCCGATGATACCCCGCCCATAGAGCGTTTCGCGGGCTCGCCAGGCCTCACGCAATACCGCAAACCAGACCGCGCTCCACAGCAATAGTCCGGGCACCCCCAACTCGATGGCGATATGGGTGAACAGGTTGTGGGAGTGATCAAACTGCAAGCCTGCAGCCGACACCGAGTAGGCAGACCCCATGCCCAGGCCGCGCAACGGATGCTGCGCAATCATGTCCAGGCTGGCCATGAATATTTGTGGTCGGAACGACGCACCGCGAGCCATCACCAGTGGTTCGAGCAACCAGAAAGCCACCATCGTCAGCGCCAAAGCGGTCGCCGCGACGATGCGGCTCTGTCGGTCACGGCACCAGATCGGCATGGCGATGATCGTCAATAGCAAGGCCAGCGCAGCGCCGCGACTCTGGGAGAGCAGGACAAAACCTGCAAGAAACGCCAGCGCCACCGCCCAGCCCACCTGCACCCAGCGGTTGCGCGGCACCCAATGGGATAACCAGACAGCTGCCAGCCCCAGCACATACCCCCCCAGGATCGGGTGAGCCAGTTCTCCCAGCCCCACGAGGCGTGCCATCAGGGCATTGCCGTCGATCACATAGAACTTGATGGCCGCCAGCAACGCGGTCAACGCCAACCCCAGGCCGCCCCACTGCATGAGGCGAATCACTCGCTCCGGACGGGCATTGGCCAGGATCGGAAAAAACAGCAGGAACACGATGATGTACAACGACCGCTTGGCCCCCCGTGACGGTTCCTCGTCATGGGTCCAGGTCAGCGTGAGCAAAGCCCATAACCCCAGCCCGAGCACACTCAGGCATAGCAGGCGCTGCCCTTGCCAAAGCTCCAGCAATCGGGCGCGCATCGACCAGGCAAAAAACAGGGTCGGCAACCAGAGAAACGCAACCAGCCCCTGCTGATAGATCTTGTTGGTAGGTGCAAATGCAATAGCGAGCAAAAACCATAACAGACCTGTCGCCATCCAAACCTGCGCCCAGCGCGTTTCCCGCATCTACCTACTCCCGCCAAATAATTCGACTGCCAACATGGCATGGTGAAAACCACAACTTTTCGGCATCATTGCTCGCCAATACGCCCCATTTTTCTACAAGGCTGACTCCATGCAATGCTCCCGGCTTCCCAATGCCGCTTTAAATCAATTGGTTGACGGCGCCAGAGTACTAGAAGCGGACAGCTTCGGCCCGAAAGTCTTCCTTTTGCCGGACGGGAACATCCTTAAACTGTTTCGTCGCAAGCGACTGCTCTCCTCGGCACTGCTTCGCCCTTACTCCAAGCGTTTCATCGACAATGCCGTGCAGCTGGAAAAGATAGGGATTCCAACCTTGCGGGCACTCCAGTTCCATCAACTGGAAACACCTGGCATGACCGCCGTCCTCTACCGCCCCCTGCCAGGGGAAACGCTGCGCCAGATCGCGGGGAAAGACGGCTTCGACTGGCAACAGTCGCTACCTGCACTGACTGTGTTCATTCGCCAGCTGCACAGCGCCGGGGTCTACTTCCGCTCCCTGCACCTGGGCAACATCGTGGTGACACCCGACAACCAGTACGGCCTGATCGATGTCGCCGACATGCGTTTCCTCCGTGGGCCGTTGCCGCACCATCTAGTCAAGCGCAACCTGCAGCACTTCGCGCGCTATATTGACCGAGAGAAACTGAACAAGAGCTTTCCAATGCAGTCACTGGAACAGTCCCTACTGTCGGCATGACAGCAGGCTCCGGGCAGCCTGACAGAACTCCTGCCAGGTGCCTCCTGGAGAGAGTACAGCGGATTGGTCCTCTGCGACCTGTCCGGGAGCGACGTCGAAAGCTTGGATCAGCGCCGCGCTCCAGGCATTCGGATCTTCTGTCGTGGCGTACCAACCCGCCTGCGCCAACTGCTCGCGAAACACCGCCAGCTCGCTGGTCAGGACCGGAACACCCGCCAGCACCGCTTCTTGCAGAATCAGGCCAAGGCCTTCTTCCAGCGACGGGATAGCCACCCAGTCGAAAGCCCGATACAGCGTTGCGGCATCATCCAGATGCCCTGGCATCGAAATCCTGTCGCGCAAACCGAGCCGACTGATCTGCTCTTGCAACGCGGTACGCGCCTGACCTTCGCCGACGATCACCAGGTGCATCTGCGGACGTTGCTCCAAAGCCTTGGCAAAGGCTTCGATCAAACACGCAAACCCCTTGTTACCGACCAGGCGACCCACAGCCCCCACGACTGGCGTGTCATCGACGGGCAATTGCAGCCGGGCACGGGCCTGGTCGCGGGACAGCAACCGGGAGCGGAAGTCCGTCGGGTCAAGCGCGCTGCGTAGCGTGACGACCGGGACCTGCAGGTCCCTCTCAAGGGAGTTGGCCAAGGTTTGGGAGACCGCCGCGACGGTCAGTTGCGCAGGAGGGAGTTGGCGCAGCAAGGTACGATCTGCCGCCTTGATCCGGGTTTCCCCGTGAAAGAGCACCACGGCCCGCAGTTGCGGTAGTTTTTTCAGAACCGGCAACAACGCTCGGGCCGTACCCAAGCCATCAAGCAACACTACCTGTACATCAGTGCCCTTGAGGGCCTGATAGAAACGCCGCTGCAGCCATGGCTTGAGCAGCGTCCAGACATGCTTGCCCTTGAGCTGGGCAGAGGAGAGATGCCATTCGCGGGACTGGCCAATATCGGCGGAACAACCCCGCACATCGCCCTTCAACAGCCAGGTATTGACCGGAGTGCCGGGATCCACCTGAGCCAGTATCTGCCGATGAACCTTGTGCACCGAAGCAAAGGCTGAACCACCGGACCACATGACATTGAGGATACTCATCGAGCGGGGAGCCCTTTTTCACATCGGCTTGCGACACTGCTGAGCCTCAACAATGCCCTATGCCTGGCCGTTTTGATTACACGTGCTTTCAATCGCTGGCAACGCCCTGTCAAATGCCCAGCTTCTGGCGCCATTGCTCGAGCAGGCTCAATGGCGCTCGAGGCCGCAACGCCGGCTGGAGCTCTTCCACGATACGCTGGCCAACCCGCGCAAAGCTGAACTGGCTGACCGCCAGATCCCGTCCGTTACGGGCAATGTTCGCCGCCAGTTCAGGATCGGCACGCAACCGGGCGAGCTTTTCCTGCAACTGCGCAATGTCACGATAGAACACGATGTTGTGCATGTCCTGCAGCCCCAGGGCGCGGCTTTCCGCCTCTCCCTGATCGTAGGCCAAAAGCACGCAACCGCAGGCCATCGCTTCAAAATTCTTGATCATGAACTCGCCCATGCCCACGTCGGCACTGACGAAAAACCGGATACGGTTGAGCGTGTCGCGATACTCATCACCGGACTTGGTACGGGTTACCACCAAGGGCTCGACACTCGCCAACTCGTCGAGCAGTGCTTTACGACCGCTGTAGGCGACGCTGTTGGTACTGCCGACGAACGCCAGCTCGATATCCCGTTCGCCCCCTTGATCCTGCAACAAGCTCTGATCATAGCCCTTGGGCACGAACACCGCGTCGAAGCCCTCCTCGCGCAGACGCTCGGCGACCACAAAGCCGGAACTGATCACTCGCGCCCAAGGCAGCCTGCGGTAGTGCGCACTGAACTTGCCGGTGTACTTGCAAGGGATGTAGTTCTGGTAGGCATCGTGTTCGAGAATCACCAGGTTGGGGATGCTGCGAATAAAGCTCACCTGGCGGATTTCCTGCTTGAAGCGCAGGAAAAATACGATGCGGTCATAACGCGACACATCCACTTCACGACGGAAGTAGCGGCGCAGGTTGCGCTGCTCGTCACTGCTCAGCCAGCGCAGGTCGCACTCGCAATGAGCCGCCACGCCCTCATACAAGCGGTCCAGGATGGCCCGCTGTTCTTTCTGCACCAGAAACAGAACTTTCATCGTCTTCCTTACAGCGCACAACGGCCGAAAAGAGCGCAGGGAGTCACCTGCCGGGTCAGTAGAAATACTTCACGCACTATCAACTTACAAACGCCAGAACAGCTCGTGGCGGCGCACAGCCTTGCGAAAGAACTCGTTTTCGCCATAGGGCGACCCCGAACGCCCCGCCAATACCCGCTGTAGCCCGCGACGCAAGCGGCGCTTGAAGGGTGCGGGGGGCTGCAAGTCATGCATCATCCCCAGCGCCATCGCCTTGTCACGCTGTTGCTCGATCGACAGTGACAAACAGTAAGGGTGCAATACCTGAGCCGGGTCAAACACCGGTGGCAATGCTATCCCGGCCCCCGAGTCGCCCATGGGCCAGCGGTCATTGTCATGCAGGTGATTAGCGTAGCCGAGCACGGCCGCAGGCTGCCATTCAAGACCGTTCAAAGCCTCCAGTACAGCTTGCTGTGCGCAGATGTGATCGGGATGGGGATCGAGGGAGGTGTGGGGCAGCACAATCACCTCAGGGCGCGCCTTGAGCAATAGCGCGCGCAAATCCGCCAACAGGTTGTTCCAGGTCGGTTGGCCATCGAGGTCCGCTGGCAACGCAAACGCGTTGAGCTGACGAAACGGGCGAACATCGACCAGATCCGCTTCGCGAGACCCGACGGGCTGATGCGGTGCAGCCTGCATGGCCGGCAACTGCAGGCAGAAATAGCCCAGCTGTACGCACTGTGCCTCAGGCACTCCGGCCCAGCGCGGCACGGCAATACTGTCCCAGGCCCGCAGACGGCCCTTGAGCCGCGAGGCCTCGACGGCATTCAGGCCCATCTGTTGATAGTGCCCGGCTTCAATTTCACCGGCCGTCAGCGTGACAATCCAGGTGTCGGCGGCCTGGCTGTACAAGCCGAATGCGGCCAGTTCAGCATCGTCGGCATGGGGCGCAATCACCATCACCCGTTGCTGGCGATAGTCTGGCTGCTCGAATGACCAGAGCACCGGCTCACCCAGCACGCGACAGAAACGCCCGCGCACCCGCAATTGCCCTTGGGAAAGCACAGGCGCCTGACCACTGAGATTGAGATAACGCAGGCCGTTTACCCCACGCTCGAAGGTTTGCCGATCCGGGTGGTCACCGCCGATCAGCGTCACCAGCGGATCGATAAACCGCCCCAGCCAGGTGCTCTTGACCCGCAACGCCAGGATCAACGTGGTGTCATCGGCCAGCATGACGCCGTCGTCCAGCAGCAAGCGATCACCGTCCAGGCGTACCTTGGGTTGCGCCGTGTACGGCGGGAAGCTGTACTGGTAGTCATCGTTGGGAGAGTAGAACAGATGGTCGGCAAACCATGCCTCATGGGCCACCCAGGCCACGACCGCCAGTACCAGCGGCAGCCACCAGGCAACCAGTACGCCGACAACGATCAGCAGCACCAGGGCGACCAACAGGCCAAGGCGCTTGTTGCGGCGATGACGCTTGAGCAGTTGTTGTTTGCGGCTCATGGGCTGGCTCATACGGTGAAGACCGGCACCGGGTTGCACCAACGGTCCTTGTACTCGCGATCAGCACGGCCAAATGAGAAGCGCAGTGGCTTGTCGATGGACCTTGCCTGCTCCCAGGCGCTTTGGGTATTGAGGAAGCTCAACACGCTGCCGGGGCTGAATTCACGGGTTTCGGGGTCAACGCCGCCATTGATGTACTCGATGCTGATCCACTGCGGCGCCTCCACTCGGTACACCAACTGAATCGCAATGGGTGCATCGTTGAGGAAGATCACCGAGCCGATCAGCAACTCGCGCAGCAACTCGAGCACTTCGCCCATCCGTGCCGCGCCAGTGGCCGGGAAACCCCAGCGGCGCTGGAACAGATCGCAGTAAATCGCCGCCAGCTCCTGGCTGGTGAAGTCGCTGACCGGCCGCACGACGCCACCCGCTTCCTCCAGCAGGCGCAGTTCACGGCGCTGGTTGTAGCGGAATTTTTTCGACAGCTCTTCAGGTGTGCGTGCCATGGCCAACTGTTCGGCCTGCAACTTGAGGCCGGCAAAACGACCTTCATTGAGCGCCGACAGATAACGCGCGCGATGACGCAGCATGGCTTGGGTATCGGGTGCCGCCGGCAGGATCAACTCGGCATTGCCGAGATCGAACAAGCCCTTCTTGCCGTGACGCTTGAGCACATCCTTGGACAGTGCCAGATCGCGCCCCCAGGTCGGAATCGACGCTTTCAGCTCGCCGCCCTGCTCCCAGGCCAGGTAACGCACCGGGATACCGGCCAGATGAGCCAGACGCTCGACCACCAGCGGATGAGTCGCGACACTGCCACCAAAGCGCTGCCAGGCATCGCTGTAGGTCGACGCATCGACAACGGACCAGCCACGCTCGCGCCAGCCTTGAAATCGGTTGAGCATCAAGCCCTCGCCGTCAGTTCAATGACATGCGGCAGGCGCCAGAACGCATCGCGTACCGCAAGATCCGAAAAGCGCTCACGCAAGCGCTCAAGCATCATCTCGGCACATATCTGGCGCTCGCGCTGATCCATCACGGCCAGGTGCTGCAGCCCTTGCGCCAGATGTTCGGCATCCCCCAGCGGGAACAGAATACCGACACCTTCGACCACTTCCTTCGCCCCACCGCACGCGGTGGCCAGCAACGGCACGCCCGCCGTCATGGCTTCGAGCAGCACCATGCCGAACGGTTCGTGGTCGGAACTCAAGGCAAACACATCAAAGGCACGGAAATAGCGCCGTGCGTCCGGCACCTGGCCGAGAAACAGCACGCGATCACCAATGCCAAGTTCGCGGGCCAGTTCCTTGAGGTCCTGTTCCAGACGCCCACTGCCCAGGATCGCCAGTTGACTGTCGAGCGGCAGGCGCGGCAATGCCAGGGCAAAGCCATGGAGCAAGGTCGCCTGGTCCTTGTCGGGGTGCAGGCGGCCAACGTTGCCGACTACCCATGCGTCTGGCGACAGGCCCAGGGCATCACGCGCCTCATCGAAAGACACCTGGCTGGCTTGCAAGGCATCGACATCGATGCGGTTGTAGAGTGTTTGAATCCGCGCGGCAGGCCATTTAGGCAAGCAACGACGCATGTCGTCGCGCACGGCATCGGAAACCCCGAGCAGGCTCAGGCGCTTGCGAAAAACATGGGCGAACAGCTGACGCGTGCGCCGCTGGTAATCACCAAAGGCATGATGCACGCCGATCACCGGCAAGGATGTACCAAGCAAGGCGATATAGATCGGCTTGAACCGGTGGGCGATACAGAAACTGAAATTGCGCGACTGGGCGATCTTGCGCAGATCGGCAATCGCCGACAGCTTCAGGCCACGAATGGCCTTGGAGCTGTACTCCATGAACAGCACTTCATCAGACGCACAGCCTGCGGCAATGTCGGCATCGGCAACCCCGGTGAGAAACACCGTGGTCACGCGATAACCAGACCCTGCGAACAGGCTGGCGTACTGACGGGCACAGTCCAGGAACGGCCCGTCATAGCCGTGGCAGAACTGCAGCACATGGCGCTCAGCCGAGCGTGTCATAAGCGTCCGCGCCGTCTTTGACCACCAGAATGTCTTCCATGATCAGATACTGTAGATCGGAACCGAAGAACATGTTCAGGGCGTCCGTCGGCGAGCAGATCATCGGCTCGCCACGGCGGTTCAGCGAGGTGTTCAGCGACACGCCGTTACCGGTCAGCACTTCCAGCGCTTTCATCATGTCGTAGTAGCGCGGGTTGTATTCGCGCTTGAGCACCTGGGCACGGGACGTACCGTCCTCATGGACGACTTCCGGCACACGGGTTTTCCACTCTTCAGCCACTTCAAAGGTGAAGGTCATGAAGGGGGCTGGGTGATCGATCTTGATCATCTGCGGCGCCACGGTGTCGAGCATCGACGGGCAGAAAGGCCTCCAGCGCTCGCGGAACTTGATCTGGTGGTTGATCCGGTCAGCCACGCCCGCAATGCTCGGGCAACCGATGATCGAACGACCGCCCAAGGCACGCGGACCAAACTCCATGCGGCCCTGGAACCAGGCTACCGGGTTGCCCTCGACCATGATTTTGGCGATCTGCTCCGGCATGTTGTCGAGCTTGCGCCATTTCGGCTTGTCGGCATGGCGGGCGCAGGCCGCGATCACGTCTTCGTTGCTGTACGACGGGCCGAGGTAGACGTGCTCCATCTTCTCGACCGGTACGCCACGGGCGTGGGACACATAGGCTGCCGCGCCGACTGCTGTGCCGGCATCGCCGGATGCAGGCTGGACGAACAGCTCTTTGACGTCGTCGCGGGCGATGATTTTCTGGTTCAGCTTGACGTTCAACGCACAGCCACCGGCATAGGCCAGTTTGCCGGTTTCCTTGAGCACGTCGCCCAGGTAGTAGTCGATCATCTGCAGCGAAATTTTTTCGAACAGCGCTTGAATGCTGGCGGCGTAGTGGATGTAAGGCTCGTCGGCGATGTCGCCTTCGCGCTTTGGACCCAGCCACTCGATCAGCTTCGGCGAGAAGTAGTAACCCTTGCCCTTCTCTTTGTAGCGACGCAGGCCGATGACGTTGGCGTAGTCGGTGTTGATTACCAGCTCACCGTTTTCGAACGAAGCCAGGCGCGAGAAATCGTATTTGCTGGCGTCGCCGTACGGCGCCATGCCCATGACCTTGAACTCACCGTCGAGCATGTCGAAACCGAGGAACTCGGTGATCGCGCCGTACAGGCCGCCGAGGGAGTCCGGATCGAAGAATTCCTTGATCTTGTGGATCTTGCCGTTTTCGCCGTAGCCGAAGAAGGTCGTGGCGTACTCGCCCTTGCCGTCGATGCCCAAGATCGCGGTTTTCTCTTTGAAACCGGAGCAGTGATAAGCGCTGGAGGCGTGGGCCAGGTGGTGTTCGACCGGCTCGATCTTGATCTTCTTCGGATCAAAACCCAGTTGCTCCAGGCACCAGACGATTTTGTTGCGATAGCGCTTGTAGCGACGGTTGCCCATCAGGATCGCGTCGAGTGCACGGTCCGGGGCGTACCAGTAACGCTTGGCGTACTGCCAGCGGGCCTTGCCGAACAGGCTGATCGGAGCGAACGGAATCGCTACCACGTCAACGTCGGAAGGCTTGATGCCCGCCTGCTCCAGGCAGAACTTCGCCGATTCGTAAGGCATGCGGTTCTTTGCATGTTTATCGCGTACGAAGCGCTCTTCTTCAGCAGCCGCGACCAGCTTGCCGTCGATGTACAGGGCTGCGGAAGGATCATGGCTAAGGGCGCCGGACAGGCCAAGAATCGTCAATGCCACAGGGGTCTAGCCTCTTTAGTCTGCATGCAGGCGACACGCGCCTGGAAATAATGTGCTCCTGCACAAAGGCAAGAAGCAGCTAAAGGGCGGGATTATAGCGTAAAGATGGTGGAAGTGACCCAGAGGTTGTTTGTCACACAAACATCGCCAGTGACAGCGCGTTGCCATGGCTTTGGCTATTGCTCCACCCACCCCTTCGGGAGGCCCGGCACCCGGGGTGTGAGGGCCGCCTTTGCTGGCAGCCCGGTTCCTACAGTACGAGCCCTGTTGCGGTCCGCATCAATGAGCGCTATCAACCTGCTTGGGCAACCGCTGATCAATCACCCGGTACAACGCCGAATCCTCGGACCAGTTACGCATGAACCGCGCCCGATCCCGCGCATACGCCGGGGCGAAACTGCTGGACGAGCGGTGCTGACACATCGAATCCAGGTCGATCAACGACCAGCGATCCTTGTCCCAGAACAGGTTATGCCCCTTGAAGTCGCCATGACTGATCCGTTCGGCGATCAACTCGGCGAACAGCTTGTCCAGCGCCAGCAGCTCGGCTTCAGGCGCCTCGCCACTCTCGACGTAGGGCGCAAAGCGCTCGATGATGTCGGGCCCCGGCAGGTACTCGGTGATCAGATAGGCCCGACTGCGCAACCAGTAAAAACGCTTTTCCAGCAGCGCCAGCGGCTTGGGCGTCGCAATGCCGAGGAAGGCCAGGCGATTGCCTTCGCGCCACGAATGCCAGGCCCGGCTCGGGCGCCAGAAACGCTTGAGCCAGTGGGCAAAACCCTTGATGTTGTAGCGCTTGACCACCAGCGTGCGACCCGCCACCTCGACTTTGCCAACGCTCGCCGCACCGCCGGTCTTGTACAAGTGCCCCTGATCCAGCAAGGCATCGGCCTGTTCCAGCACCGGCAGCATGGCGGCTTCTTCTTCGCGGCGAATCGCGCGCAAGCCAAACGCCCCGCGCTGCACACTGAACAGCGAGCAGTCACGGCCAACCTTGATCAGGAAGTCCTTCAGTCGCCAGCCTTGAACCTTTCGCACCTGCTTTTGCAACGCCTCCAAAGGCAATGCGTGCTCGCTATTGCTCAACAGGTAATGCACGAGCAACTCTTCGGTGAACGGCTCCAGGGACTTGGGCAACTGAGCGAAAAACACCCCAAGATTCTCCAGCACCTTTTCCCGGGACAGCGGCTTTCCAGCCTGCTCCACGCGGATCCCGGCACCGTCGATCAAGTACAGCTTGCCGTCGTGACGCAGCAGGTTGTCCAGGTGCAGGTCTGCCTGCCACAGGCCCTTGCTGTGCATCTGACCGATGACGGCCAGTGCTTCGGCGAGGACCGCTGCTTGTTCATCCGCCAGCACGGGCCTTGCTTCAACCTCCTGCCAGGCATCGCCGAGGCTTTCGGCGCCTTCAAGAAACTCGAACAGCAGCCAACCGCCCTCACCGTCTTTCAGGCCATCGGCCAGCAGCAATGGCGTCGTCAGACCTTGGGCGGCGAGCAGACGCACGCCATCGAGCTCACGCTGAAAATGTCGCGCAGCCTTGCTGCCCACCAGCAACTTGGCCAGCACCGGACGCCCGCGCCAGATACCCGCGCCGACATAACGCTGCCCTGGCAGCACCCGCAACAGACTGAGCAACTGTAGCTGCGCCGTGCCCGCGGCATCCGCCAACTCGACACTCAACGGCAGGCTTGGCGTACGCCCGGCGCCTTTCAGCCCTGACAACCGCATCAACGCACTCCCTTGTGACTGCGTCGAGCGGACAAGCGCCCGAGCCAGGCATCCACCAGGGCACTGTCGACGGGTTGATCCAGGTAGGCCGCCAGCAACAGCCGGACATCCCCGGTACTCCAGATCGGCGCCCGCCGCAGCAATGGCTCCAGGTCCTTGGCCCGATCACGCTGACCGAACAGCAGGGGACGGGTTTTCTCCAGGTCGATCAGTTGCGCCCGGTAGTCGTCGCCAGCCGCCTGCAAAAAGATGTGCTTGGGATAAAAACACCCATGGGCCTGGCGCGCGCCGTGCAGTTGGCGCGCCAGCACCCCGCAGGCACGCAGGATGGCCTGTTGCTGCGAATCACTGAGCTGCGGCCACTGTTGCAGCAGCGAATCCAGATCGTCCCAGCCATCCAGCGCACGCGTCAGCAAGATCGCCCTGACCTCGCCGTCGACTTTGCGCTCGCCAAAAAACACCGCCTCCAGCGCCGGGATACCCATCTGCCGGTAACGGCTGATGTTGCGAAACTCACGAGCGAAACTGGGCTCACCGAACGGGCGGTGCAAGGTTCGCATCAGGTAATTGCTCTGACGCTTGAGGTAATAACCGTGACCCTCCAGGTCCAACCGGAACACACTGCTCCAGCCACCACCCGAGGTGTTGGGCTCATCCACCGCCTCAAGCTCCCGGGCCCACAGGGCATCGAACGTGGCCAGGCCGTGGCGTTCAAACAGTTCACGGTCGTCAGCGGCCAGAAAGTCAGTCATTGGCTTCTCTCGAAAAATGTCACCACCGGCGTCTTGCGGCTCGAAGCCCGCATCAGAGCGCATCTCCATAGCGCTGCTTGCGCTCATACAGCTTGTTGGCCTTGCCGTCGAGCCAGGCCAGCAACGACGCCTCTTCGCGCAGGATCTGGCGCAATGGCTGGAGGAAATAGCCCTTGAGGAAACGCAGCTTGTCGCGGCGCGTCAGGCCAATGTCCAGCGCCGAAAAGTACAGCGCCGCCAGGTCCTTGTTGCGCCAGCGCCTGGTGATCGCCGGGCGGGTCTGGGCGCGGTGCAAGTCGATGAGCGAAAGCTTGAAGTCGTCGGCCGTGACCGGCTTGTCGGTGTGCAACAGGAAGTGGCAGATGTAGCAGTCGCGGTGGTTGACCCCAGCGCGGTGCATCATGCCGGTCATGCGCGCCACTTCAGCAATCAGCGCACGCTTGAGCCTCGGTGCAGGTGGCTGCTTGAGCCAATCGAGGCTGAAGTCTTCCAGGCTGACCGTCGGTGCCAGCTCTTCGGTGACGATGAACGAGTGCTGGTCGGCCGGATTGCTACCCCGCTCGCCATAAGCGACGGCGGTCATGGTGGGCACACCGGCTTCCTGCAAGCGCTGGATCGCCCGCCATTCCTGGCCCGCGCCCAGAACCGGCAACTTGGCGGTGAGCAGATTCTTGAAGATTTCGCCCCAGCCAATACCACGGTGAATTTTCACGAAAAACCCGTTCCCGCCCACTTCAGTGCGCAGGGTACGGCGAGCTTCGAGCTCACGGTAAACCTCGCCCTTCAGGCCTTCGACTTCGGTGAACGCATCGCGTCCAGCCCAAAGGCTCTTGAACGGTTCGGCAAGAATCAACTTCATCAGTGTTGCTCCGCCAGAATCACATCCGCCGCATGTTGCGGCATGCTGTAGAGGTCGGCCGTGTCGGCGAACGCCAAGCCATTACGGCTCCAGGCCGCACGCGCTGCGTCATCGCTCAACATGGTCGTCAGGTACTGCGTGAGCTGCGCCTGCTCAAATGGCTCGTCCAGCACCAGGCCGCTATCGGCCTCGGCGATGTAATGCGCATAACCGCACACCGCACTCACCAGCACCGGCAAACCGGCCACCAGCGCTTCAAGCAGCACCGTCCCGGTATTTTCGTTGTACGCCGGATGGATCAAGAGGTCGGCGCCCAGCAGGAAGCGCGGAATATCGCTGCGCCCCTTGAGGAATTGCACGTTGTCGCCAAGGCCCAGCGCAGCACTCTGCAACTGGAATACTTTGGGGTCGTCCTGACCGATAACAAACAACCGGGTGCGCTTACGCAGTTCCGCCGGCAGCGCAGCCAGTGCCTTGAGGCTGCGATCGACGCCCTTGGTCTTGAACCCGGAGCCGATTTGCACCAGCAGCAATTCGTCGTCGCCCAAGGCGAATTCGCGGCGAAAATCCGCGCGAATCTCGGCGGCGTTGGGCGGCGCCCGACGGTCCTGGGCAATCCCCGGCGGCAGCAGGTGGAAGCGCTCGATAGGTGTGTCGTAATGCTTGATGAACAGCGGCTGCTGCACTTCGGAGATCATCAGCACTTCGGTTTTCGCGTCTTTGGCAAACACCGCGCGCTCGTACTCGGCGAAGTGCCGGTAGCGACCCCAGCGCCGGTACAACGAGTTGCGCAGGTTCTGGGCCTTGTCCTCAAAGCAGCCGTCGGCGGCGTAGTAGACGTCCAGGCCCGGCATCTTGTTGAAACCGATCAGCCGGTCCACCGGACGCTTGGCCAGGTCGGCCGCCATCCAGGCACTGAGCTTCTCGTTGCGTCGATGGTTGAAGATCGCCTTGACCGGCGCCACCAGCACTTCGAAACCCGGAGGCACATCCCCCTCCCAGATCAGCGTGTAAACGCGAATTTGATGCCCTCGCTGCTGACATTCCAACGCAATGCGCATGAAATCACGCTGCAAGCCGCCAAACGGGAAATATTTATAAAGGACAAAAGCCAATTGCATCAGCGCAGCTCCTCAGCCATTAACATCGTGCTCAGTCGGCTCGCGACACGCTCGGGATTCAGGCGAGTGAAGCACAACGGCCACTCGCGCTTGAGATCGAACCGACGCTGATCTTCAGCCGTCGGTTGATAAGTACATTTCTTTTGCAGGCAGGGCGCGCACGGGAAGTCGCTCGCCATGTGCACCTGGCTCTTGCCATAGGCGCCCGTCAGGCCCGGATTGGTCGGGCCAAACAGCGACACTGTCGGCACGTCCAGCGCGGCGGCCAGATGGCCGAGACCGGTATCCACCGCCACGCAAGCCTGCGCGCCGGCCAGCACCCTGGCCACGCCGGCCAGGTTCAGCTTGGGCAACACTTCGGCGTTGCGCAGGCCCTGAGCGATACGCTCGGCACGCGCCTTCTCCGCTGGGTTGCCCCACGGCAGCTTCACCGCCATGCCCATCTGCCCCATGCGCTCGGCCAGTTCACGCCAGTAGGCTTCCGGCCAGTGCTTGGTGTCCCACGTGGTGCCGTGCAGGAACAGCACATAGGGATTCTTGCGCGGCAGTTCGACCAGGCGCTCGACGTTCAGACCATAGTCACCCAAGCCTTGCGGCAGGTCGTAGCCCAGCGCCACCGCGAACAGCTGGCGCAAGCGCTCGACCGCATGCTGACCGCGTGCCACCGCCAGTCGCCGCGAGTAAAAGCGCGCGGCCAGGGGTTCACGGGCCGAATGCTGGTCCAGCCCGGCCACCGGGGCTTTGACATAGCGTGTCAGCCAGGCGCTCTTGAGCAGGCCCTGGGCATCGATCACCAGATCATATTTTGTCGCGCGCACGTTTTGCTTGAAGCGCTTCCACTCACCGCTCTTGAGGGTTTGCCAGATGTTCTTGCGCCAGCGACGGATCGCCACCGGAATCACCTTGTCCACTGCCGGGTGCCAGGTCGGGATTTCGGCGAAGCCTTCTTCCACCACCCAGTCGAACTTGATCCCCGGGATTGCCCGCGCCGCATCGGTCAGCGCTGGCAACGCATGGATCACGTCACCCAGCGAAGAGGTCTTGATCAACAGTACCCGCAACTTAATGGACCTCGACCACGGAGCCCTGCAGTCGCTGCAAGGCATCGTTCACCGGATCCGGCGTCAGTTGACGCAGGCAGTTGTAATGGCCAAAACGGCAGGTGCGATCAAAGCAAGGGCTGCATTCGATACCCAGGCGCACGATCTCGACATGCTCGGCCAGTGGCGGGGTAAAGCCCGGCGAAGTCGAACCGTAGATCGCCACCAGCGGGCGGTTCAGCGCGGCGGCCACATGCATCAGGCCCGAGTCGTTGGACACCACCGAGTCAGCGCAGGACATCAGGTCGATGGCCTCGGCCAGCGAGGTGCCGCCACTGAGGTTCGTCGCCTCTTCACGCAGGCCCGGAATCAAGCGCGCGCGGATGTCTTCGCCGACGGCGTGATCGTTTTTCGAGCCGAACAGCCAGACTTGCCAGCCTTCGCGAATCTTCGTCTCGGCGACCTTGGCGTAGTGCTCGGATGGCCAGCGCTTGGCTTCGCCAAACTCGGCACCTGGACACAGCGCCAGCACCGGACGGTCAAGGGTCAAGCCGAACTTGGCCAGCGCGGCGTGGCGGCTGGTCGAATCGATTTGCAGGCTTGGACGCGGGTACGGCGTGGGCAACTCGGTACCCGGCTCATATGCCAGCGCCATGAAACGCTCGATCATCAGCGGGTAACGGTCTTTATCCAGGGTGCGCACATCATTGAGCAGGCCGTAGCGGAACTCGCCACGCCAACCGGTGCGTTTGGCAATACCGGCAAAAAACGGCACCAGCGCCGACTTCAGCGAGTTGGGCAGCAAGATTGCCTGATCGTACTGGCCGGCCAGGGACTTGCCGATCCGACGCCGCGTCGCCAACTCCAGCGCGCCATGACCGAGCGGGAAGCTCAAGGCCTGGCGAACTTCGGGCATGCGCTCGAGGATCGGCCGACTCCACTCGGGGGCCAGCACGTCGATCTCGCACTGTGGGTGACGCTGCTTCAGACACTGGAAGAGTGTCTGAGCCATCACCATGTCACCGACCCAACTGGGCCCAACGATCAGAATTCTCATAGTTATCCACAAACGAGCGGGGAGGCATGACCAGTCTTCCTGGCGGCCTCCCCGTCTTATTTATCCAGGCTTTATGTGAGTAGTGTACGCCACTCGGCAATCCTGCATTTTGCTTGCCCCGCCTGACGGCGCCTCGTCAGCTCAAACCCAGCCACGCCCAGATCCGCAGGACCTCACGCCGCTCGGCGGCAAACTGATCCCCCGGCACCACCCCGGCTTCATTCTGCAAAGCCTGACGGTGCGCCGCGGAGCGATAGGCTTTATAGACCTCTCGCAGCAGGCTGGCATCTTCGGCGGGCATCAACCCGACCTCCTCGAGCCCCTCCAGAATGCGGATATTATCCGTATAACGCAGCAGCGAAGGGTGGGTGTCGGACCACGCCAGGGCAGCGTATTGCACCATAAATTCAATATCGACGATACCACCGGCATCCTGCTTGAGATCAAACGGCGCCGTGGCTTCGAAGGCATTGGCAGCGGTGCCGGCAGCGGTGCTCTTGGTCCCCAGGTTGTCGCGCATCTTGGCGCGCATCTCACTGACTTCCTGCCGCAGCTTGGACAAGTCCCGGGCACGCCCCAGCACCTTGGCACGAACCTTCTCGAAGGACTGCCCAACATCCTGACTGCCCACCAACACCCGCGCCCGCACCAGCGCCTGATGCTCCCAGGTCCAGGCTTCGTTCTCCTGATAGCGCTCGAACGCGCCGAGCGAGCTGACCAGCAGCCCCGACGCCCCCGAAGGCCGCAAGCGCATGTCGACTTCATACAACTGGCCGGAGTTGGTCTGAGTGGTCAGCAAATGAATGATCCGCTGGCCCAGCCGGGTAAAGAACTGCGCGCCATCGATGGGCTTGGGCCCATCGGTTTCGGCCACAGGGTCTGCGTCGTGGATAAACACCAGGTCCAGGTCCGAACCATGTCCGAGCTCCAGCCCGCCGACCTTGCCGTAACCGACAATCACAAAGCCCGGGTCACACAGGGTGCCGTCGGGGCGTTGTGGCGCGCCATACTTGGCTGCCGTCTGCCGCCAGGCCAGCGCCAGCACCTGTTCCAGAATCGCTTCGGCGAGCCAGGTCAGGTAATCGCTGACCTTCATCAACGGCAGGCTGCCGGCAATTTCCGAGGCCGCCACGCGCAAGCGGTGCGCCAGCTTGAAATGGCGCAAGGCTTCCATCTGCTGCTCGAGGTCATCCTCGGGGATGCGCGTCAGGCGCTCACGCAGTTCGGCGGCCAGCTCCGGTGCCAGCGGCGGCTTGAACAGCCGGCCTTCATTGAGCAACTCGTCGAGCAGCAGCGGGAAGCGGGTGATCTGCTCGGCAATCCACGGACTGGCCGCACACAAGGTCAGCAACCGACGCAGCGCGCCAGGGTTTTCCGTGAGCAGTACCAGATACGCCGAGCGCCGCGCCACCGCTTCAACCAGTGGCAACACCCGCTCCAGCACCAGGTCCGGATTGGCGTGCTCCACGGCCTGGGCCAGCAAACGGGGGATAAAGGCATCGAGACGCTCGCGCCCCAGGCGCTGCATCGCTCGCAACTGCGGACTGCCACGCAGACCGGCGAGCGCCTTGAGCGCCTTGGGCGCATCGGCAAAGCCGCCCTCTTCCAACTGGCGGCAAGCGGCCTCTTCGTCCTGGGCTTCTTCCCAGAGTGGCAGCCACTCACCGCCGACCACCACTTCGCTTTCCTCGCCGTCCTCTTCATCCGGATCGGCAATCACTTGGCGAAAGTGCCAGTCGACCCGACCGCGCCAATACATCAGTTGCTCATGGAACGCCGTCCAATTGGCAAACCCCAGCATAAAAGCAATGCGCGCCTGGTCCTGCTCGCTGTCGGGGAGCATTTGCGTCTGCCGGTCGGCAATCGCCTGAATCGCGTGCTCGGTGTAACGCAGGAACTCATAGCCCTCGCGCAACTCGCTGATGACCGCCGGCGGCAAATACCCCTGCCCCTCCAACGTGCCAAGGACTTTTAATAGGGGACGCTGCTGTAGACTCAGGTCGCGGCCGCCGTGAATCAGCTGGAAGGCCTGGGCAATAAACTCGACCTCCCGGATCCCGCCGGCCCCCAGCTTGATATTGTCGGCCATGCCCTTGCGCCGCACTTCCTGCTGGATCAGCTGTTTCATGGTGCGCAGCGCTTCAATCGCCGAGAAATCCAGGTAACGCCGATAGACGAAGGGACGCAGCAGGTCGAGCAATTGCGCGCCCGCCTGCTGATCACCGGCCACCACCCGCGCCTTGATCATCGCGTAGCGCTCCCAGTCGCGGCCCTGGTCCTGGTAATACTGTTCCAGTGCATTGAAGCTGAGCACCAGTGCACCGGACGAGCCGTAGGGGCGCAGGCGCATGTCGACGCGGAAGACAAAACCATCGACGGTGATCGGGTCCAGCGCCTTGATCAAGCGCTGCCCCAGGCGAATGAAGAACTCCTGGTTGTCCAGCGCCCGCTTCACCCCAACCGTTTCGCCACCCTCGGGGTAGGCGAAGATCAGGTCGATGTCGGAGGACAGGTTGAGCTCCACCGCACCGAGCTTGCCCATGCCCAGAATCACCATCTGCTGCGGCTCGCCGCTGCGCCAGCCCATGGGCGTACCAAATTGCTGGCAGTGGCGCTGGTACAACCATTGATAGGCCTGATCGATGCAGGCATCGGCCATGTCGGACAGGTCGCGGCACGTCTGGACCAGGTCGGCCTGGCGGGTCAGGTCACGCCAGACAATCCGCACCTGCTGCCGATTGCGCTGACGACGCAGGACCCGGCCCAACTCATCATCCGTGGCGGCACTTTGCGCGGCGGCGGCGATTTGCCCGCACAGCTCGCCGGGGGCGAAGGCGCGATCCAGTTCCCCGGACTGGGCAAGCGTGAGCAGCATCAAGGGATCACGCACGCACTGTTCAATGACAAAGTCGCTGGCGGCCGTTACCCGGGCGAAGTCCGCCCAGCGTTCAGGCGTCCAGGAAGACAGGCCATGATCGTTATCCAGCGCGGCGACGGCGGCGCGAAAGGATTGCTCGGCGCGGCTGACAAACGGCAGGAGAATGGCGGGCAGCGGGGCAAGCGAAGGGAGGCTCATGGTCTATCCTTGATCGGCGTAGAAGGGGCGGTCTGTAGTGATCGCATCAAATGCACTACGCAAAGGACTGTCGAACAAAAGTTAGAAATAGCTGAAATGTCTGTTTTTTTGGTAGCCAGCATCAAGCTTTTACCTTTTCTGGTTGGCTAAAGACCAAGAGTAACGATTATTCTCACAACGAAACAGGAGGCCACAAGCCGTACTTCTGTAGTTTTACTACTCGTATATACATTCGAAAGGCTGAAATGGCCGACGATTTGTAGTAAAACTACACGCCGCCGAGTCAACCTACCGGCAATCCAAGAATTCATAACGTCTGCCCACAAGGCCAGTCGCTAACTCAGGCAACCGATTCTGGTAGCCTTTCCGCCCTGGAGCAAGCCATGCAAGACCTCGATCCCGTCGAAACCCAGGAATGGCTGGACGCCCTGGAATCGGTTCTCGACAAAGAAGGCGAAGACCGTGCTCACTATCTGATGACCCGTATGGGCGAACTTGCGACCCGCAGTGGCTCGCAGCTCCCTTACGCCATCACCACGCCGTACCGCAACACCATCCCCGTGACCCACGAAGCACGCATGCCTGGCGACCTGTTCATGGAACGCCGCATTCGCTCGTTGGTACGCTGGAACGCGATGGCCATGGTGATGCGTACGAACCTGAAAGATTCTGACCTGGGCGGTCACATCTCCAGCTTCGCCTCCAGCGCAACCCTGTATGACATCGGCTTCAACTACTTCTTCCAGGCCCCGACCGACGAACACGGCGGCGACCTGATCTACTTCCAGGGTCACACCTCGCCAGGCGTTTACGCCCGTGCGTTCATGGAAGGCCGCATCACCGAAGACCAGATGAACAACTTCCGCCAGGAAGTCGACGGCCAGGGCTTGTCGTCCTATCCGCACCCTTGGCTGATGCCTGACTTCTGGCAGTTCCCGACCGTATCCATGGGTCTGGGCCCGATCCAGGCGATCTACCAGGCACGTTTCATGAAGTACCTGGAACACCGAGGCTTCATCCAGCCAGGCAAACAGAAAGTCTGGTGCTTCCTGGGCGACGGCGAGTGCGACGAGCCGGAATCCCTGGGCGCCATCTCCCTGGCCGGCCGCGAGAAGCTGGACAACCTGATCTTCGTCATCAACTGCAACCTGCAGCGCCTCGACGGCCCGGTTCGCGGCAACGGCAAGATCATCCAGGAACTCGAAGGCGTGTTCCGCGGTGCTCAGTGGAACGTGACCAAAGTCATCTGGGGCCGTTTCTGGGACCCACTGCTGGCCAAGGACGTCGACGGCATCCTGCAACGCCGCATGGACGAAGTCATCGACGGCGAGTACCAGAACTACAAAGCCAAAGACGGCGCATTCGTGCGTGAACACTTCTTCAACACGCCGGAACTCAAGGCGATGGTTGAAGACCTGTCCGACGACGAGATCTGGAAACTCAACCGTGGCGGCCACGACCCGTACAAGGTCTACGCGGCCTACCACGAAGCGGTCAACCACAAAGAACAACCGACCGTCATCCTGGCCAAGACCATCAAGGGTTATGGCACCGGCGCCGGCGAAGCGAAGAACACCGCGCACAACACCAAGAAGGTCGATGTCGACAGCCTGAAGTTGTTCCGCGATCGTTTCGACATCCCGGTCAAAGACGACGAACTCGAAAACCTGCCGTTCTTCAAACCGGAAGAAGGCAGCGCCGAAGCCCGTTACCTGAGCGAGCGCCGTACCGCACTGGGCGGTTTCGTGCCTCAGCGTCGTGCGAAGAGCTTCAGCATCCCGACCCCGCCACTGGACACCCTCAAGGCAATCCTGGACGGCTCGGGCGACCGTGAAATCTCCACTACCATGGCCTTCGTGCGAATCCTCGCGCAACTGGTCAAGGACAAGGAAATCGGCCCGCGCATCGTTCCGATCATCCCGGACGAAGCCCGTACCTTCGGTATGGAAGGCATGTTCCGTCAGTTGGGCATCTACTCGTCCGTCGGCCAGCTCTACGAGCCAGTCGATAAAGACCAGGTGATGTTCTACAAGGAAGACCAGAAGGGCCAGATCCTCGAAGAAGGCATCAACGAAGCGGGCGCCATGAGCTCCTTCATCGCGGCCGGTACTTCGTACTCCAGCCACAACCAGCCGATGCTGCCGTTCTACATCTTCTACTCGATGTTCGGCTTCCAGCGTATCGGCGACCTGGCCTGGGCCGCTGGCGACAGCCGTACCCGTGGCTTCCTGATCGGCGGCACCGCCGGCCGTACCACCCTGAACGGTGAAGGCCTGCAACACGAAGACGGTCACAGCCACCTGCTGGCTTCCACCATCCCGAACTGCCGCACCTACGATCCGACCTACGGCTACGAGCTGGCGGTGATCATTCAGGACGGCATGCAGAAGATGACCGAAGAGCAACAGGACGTCTTCTACTACATCACCGTGATGAACGAGTCGTACCAGCAGCCAGCCATGCCGGCCGGTGCCGAAGAAGGCATCAAGAAAGGCATGTACCTGCTCGAAGAAGACAACCGCGAAGCGGCGCACCACGTTCAGCTGATGGGCTCCGGCACCATCCTGCGTGAAGTCCGCGAAGCGGCGAAGATCCTGCGTGAAGAGTTCAACGTCGGCGCTGACGTGTGGAGCGTTACCAGCTTCAACGAACTGCGTCGCGACGGTCTGGCCGTTGAGCGCACCAACCGCCTGCACCCGGGCCAGAAGCCTAAGTTGAGCTACGTTGAAGAGTGCCTGAACGGCCGTAAAGGTCCGGTCATTGCCTCTACCGACTATATGAAACTGTTCGCCGAGCAGATCCGTCAGTGGGTACCGTCCAAGGAATTCAAAGTCCTGGGCACCGACGGTTTCGGCCGCAGCGACAGCCGCAAGAAACTGCGTCATTTCTTCGAAGTCGACCGTCATTTCGTGGTGTTGGCAGCCCTTGAAGCACTGGCTGATCGCGGTGACATCGAACCCAAGGTCGTGGCTGAAGCCATCGCCAAGTTCGGTATCAACCCGGAAAAACGCAACCCACTGGACTGCTGAGGAGAGACTCTGTGAGCGAACTCATTCGCGTACCTGACATCGGCAGCGGTGAAGGTGAAGTAATTGAACTGATGGTCAAGGTCGGTGATCGCATCGAAGCTGACCAGAGCCTGCTGACACTTGAGTCGGACAAGGCGAGCATGGAGATTCCGGCCCCCAAGGCCGGTGTCATCAAGAGCCTGAAAGTGAAGCTGGGCGATCGCCTGAAAGAAGGCGACGAGCTGATGGAACTGGAAGTCGAGGGTGCCGCTGCGGCACCCGAGGCGCCAGCCGCCGCTCCTGCTCCGGCCGCCGCGGCTCCTGCTGCTGCGCCAGCACCAGCTGCTGCTCCAGCGCCAGCGGCGGCACCTGCTGCCGCCACCATCCAGGACATCCACGTCCCGGATATCGGCTCATCGGGCAAGGCCAAGATCATCGAGCTGCTGGTCAAGGTCGGCGACACCGTCGAGGCTGATCAATCGCTGATCACCCTGGAGTCCGACAAGGCCAGCATGGAAATCCCTTCGCCGGCTGCCGGCGTGGTGGAAAGCATCGCGGTCAAACTCGAAGACGAAGTCGGCACTGGCGACTTTATCCTCAAATTGAAAGTGGCGGGTGCTGCGGCACCGGCTGCGCCAGCGCAAGCGGCGGCTCCCGCGCCAGCGGCAGCACCGGCTGCGGCACCGGCACCGGCTGTCAAAGCCGAGGCTGCGCCAGCCCCGGTTGCAGCACCTGCGCCAAGCGGCGCCAAGGTGCACGCAGGTCCGGCAGTACGCCAGCTGGCCCGCGAGTTCGGCGTCGAACTGAATGCCGTGAGCCCAAGCGGCCCACACGGCCGTGTGCTCAAGGAAGACGTACAGGTTTACGTCAAAGCCATGATGCAGAAGGCCAAAGAGGCTCCAGCTGCAGGCGCAACCAGCGGTGCCGGCATTCCACCGATTCCGGTCGTGGACTTCAGCCGCTTCGGTGAAACCGAAGAAGTGCCGATGACCCGCCTGATGCAGATCGGCGCGTCGAGCCTCCATCGCAGCTGGCTGAACATTCCGCACGTGACTCAGTTCGACTCGGCTGATATCACCGAGCTGGAAGCGTTCCGCATCGCTCAGAAAGCCGTTGCAGAGAAGGCTGGCGTCAAGCTGACCATCCTGCCGCTGCTGCTCAAGTCGTGCGCGCACCTGCTCAAGGAACTGCCGGACTTCAACAGTTCGCTGGCGCCAAGCGGCAAGGCGATCATCCGCAAGAAGTACGTGAACATCGGCTTCGCGGTCGACACCCCGGATGGCCTGCTGGTACCGGTCATCAAGAACGTCGACCAGAAGAGCCTGTTGCAACTGGCAGCCGAAGCCGCCGCGCTGGCAGCCAAAGCCCGCGACAAAAAGCTCACCGCTGACGACATGCAAGGCGCCTGCTTCACCATTTCCAGCCTCGGCCACATTGGCGGCACCGGCTTCACGCCGATCGTCAACGCGCCGGAAGTGGCGATCCTCGGTGTTTCCAAGGCAACCATCCAGCCTGTCTGGGACGGTAAAGCCTTCCAGCCGAAACTGATGCTGCCACTGTCGCTGTCCTACGACCACCGTGTGATCAACGGCGCCGCTGCGGCCCGTTTCACCAAGCGTCTGAGTGACCTGCTGGGCGACATCCGCACTATCCTGCTGTAAGACCGGGCGGCCCTCCCTCAACGGAGGGCCACTCGCGTTCCACGTTTTCCGAGCGCCACGCTCGTACCTCAACCCCGCCAATTTGGCGGGGCTTTTTTTGCCCGTGAAACACTCCGCCCCGTTATACCCCCGCTAAATATCCGTAACCCTTCCTACTGGCAATAACGCTCAAGACCACAACCGCAGCTTACTCAGAGCACATTCAAGGTCTGCTCGCCCCTCAATATTTATCTTCCTGAGCGCCCTACGATACGTCTCTGGCGAAGCGCATTGATGTTGCTGTTCGCCCCAACTTCCACCGCTGCATTTCGAATGGACTCGAATATGTTCAAGCCTACTGTCGGCCCAATCATTGGCCATACGACAACTCATCACACACGTATATTTTTACGCGGGGACCTGCAAAAAAAAGACTCGGTATTTGCCGCGATACGTTATCGCCGTATCGGCGATACACAGTGGTCCAGTGGCATATTTGCCGAACTCGACCCACTCCGCGACCTGTCGAATGTCATCGCACTCCACCACTTGCACGCCGACACTCACTATGAATACCAAGCAGGCTGGTTCGGCACCGACGGTACAAAACCGTCACCGGAAGCCCTGCGGCAAATGCCATTGCAATGGCCCAAGGAGGTTTATCGCTTTCACACCACGTCCAGCGAGATCACCACACCTAGAAGCTACATCGTCGGCTCTTGTCGCTATTTGCGCATGACGCTGGGGGTCCCGTCATTACCGTCAAAGGGCGACAAGATTTTTGGTGCCATCAATCGCCTGGTACAAAAATCCTGGCCTCCGGTCAGTGCCCTGATCATGACAGGTGATCAGGTATACGTAGATGACATGAACCTTGTCAGCCCTGATCGCGAGTACCGCGAGATACTCGACAAGTATCGCGCGGCCTTTTCTCAACCGCATATCCAGGCATTAATGGCATCCGTACCGACTTACATGATCCTGGACGATCATGAAATAGAGGATAACTGGCCCGCCAAAGCCAACAGCAATGACGCCGCGCTTTATCGCAATGCCATGGCGGCGTATGAAATCTATCAAGCCAGCCACAGCCCCGCGCATGAGTCGCTCACAGAGGGGCAACCCGCTCTCGAACTGAAACATTACTGGTACCGGTTTGCGCAAGGGGATACCGAGTGGTTCGTGACGGACAGCCGAACCCGGCGCAACCTCGCGGTCGATGATCGACGCATCCTCGATGCAGACCAGGAGCAAGCTCTGCTCGAGTGGCTGATCAATAGCCCGGCGCGGGTCAAATTCCTGGTCACCAGTGTCATGTTCTACCCAGACAGTAAAAGCGATGACGGCGATGCCTGGAAAGCCTTCCCCGAGCAGCGCCTGCGAATCCTGGAGACCATCCGCATCCATAAAATCAAGAATGTCGTCATCGTATCGGGTGACGTTCATGGCTCGATGACCAGCCGCCTGCGATACAGCGAAGACCCGGACTTCGAGGTGCACACCATCGTCTCGTCACCCTTTTGCAATAGCGCATGGCTGCCCTATGCCAAAGCGTCGAACTTCATCCTTGATCAGCCACTGGTGCAAACCGCGACAGGCGACTATCGCCTTGAATTGACGAGCAAGGTGATCAGCCAGGACAACTTCGCCCACCTGACGGTCGACGTCGAGAAGATTCGCGTGGAGTACCGGGACTCGAACGGTGACTATTTGGATGCTGTAAACCTGGCGCTGCACATTCCTCTCTAACGCCAGAGCCTCTACAGGGTCCGGCTTGCTGGCGAACAGGACCGCGCGATCCGTCAGGCATCCCGCCTTCACTGGCAAGTCGGAGCGCCACACCATGGCGCCTGCATCTGCATGCACCCGCTCCTACAGAAATCCACTCTTGTGCCGATACAGACCTATAGCACTTAGCCTTCATCTTCTATTGTCAGTCAGTGCTGCATCATGCAACCTTGCCGCAGACAACAGTACAGAGGGCGTGAGCCCGGCGCGTTCAGCACTTTCGAAGCGAGTTTCTTTCATGAAAAGCCATCCCGATGCCACCAGCCGTATGGTGGCCGAGGTAGTGACGCAGTTGCCAGTGCCCTCGCGGCTCGGCATGCTGCGTTTCGAACGGCTGAATGAAGCAAGCTGGGCCCTGCTGTTTCTCGACCCCAACTGCGAACGCCAGTTCGGTTTGCCCGCTGTCGAGCTCTGCGCTCTGGTTGGCTCGCCCTACGCGAGCCTGATGGAGCCCGAAGCCCGCTATCAATTGCACGACACCATCCAGCAGCAACTGACACAAAGCCCCCATTACCTGATCCGGTACACCCTCCACACCGCCCAAGGCTCCTTGAGCCTGCTTGAACTGGGTGAGGCCTACAAACAGCACAATCGCCACCTGCTACGTGGCTATCTGCTGGTGGTCGACGGCCTGTTCGAAAACAACACGCTACTGTCGGCACTCGACCTGGAAACCCAGAACTCGCGCCTGCAAATCGCCCTGGAGCTGAACCAGCGCGCCCAGCAGGAGCAACTGCTGCACCTGAAGCGCGTACGCGCCCAGCAGGACTTGATCCTGCTGCTCACGCGACAGCGCTACAGCAGCGGCAATTCGTTGCAGGAAGCGGCCCAACTGATCACCCGCAGCGCCTGCGACATCTACCAGATAGACAGCGCAAGCCTGTGGAACCTTGAAGGCCAGCACCTGGTACCGGTTTCCGCCTACCACCGCGCCTCCCAGGAGTACCGGTTACCCGAGGTGATCGACGTCAGCAGCTTCCCTGATTATCTGGAAGCCCTGCACACCA
Source organism: Pseudomonas sp. FW300-N1A1 (assembly GCF_058789115.1). NCBI lineage: Bacteria > Pseudomonadati > Pseudomonadota > Gammaproteobacteria > Pseudomonadales > Pseudomonadaceae > Pseudomonas > Pseudomonas sp. FW300-N1A1. The sequence continues at coordinate 96,604 of NZ_JBYTBK010000007.1, forward strand.
GCCGCGCCATCGACGCCCATAATGCGATGCGCGACCCACGCACCCGGGAAATGGCCGAGAGCCTGCGCCCGCGCGACGTCAACGCCATGCTCGACGCCAGCATCCGCGTCGACGGCCACGTGGTGGGCGTGCTCTGCCTGGAACAGACAGGCGTGACCCGCGCCTGGCAATCGGACGAGATTGCCTTCGCCGGGGAGCTGGCCGACCAGTTCGCCCAGGTCATCAACAACCACAATCGCCGCACGGCCACCAGCGCCCTGCACCTGTTCCAGCGTGCGGTGGAACAGAGCGCCAACGCCTTTTTGCTGGTCAACCGCGACGGCGTGGTCGAGTACGTCAACCCAAGTTTCACGGCCATCACCCAGTACAGCACCGAAGAAGTCCACGGCCATCGCCTGTCGGAACTGCCGGCGCTGGAAAACCTCAGCGAACTGCTGTTCGACGCGCCCTCGAGCCTGGCCAAGAGCAACAGCTGGCAAGGTGAGTTCAGAAGCCGGCGCAAGAACCTGGAACCCTATTGGGGCCAGCTGTCGATCTCCAAGGTGTACGGCGACAACCGCGAACTGACTCACTACATCGGCATCTACGAAGACATCACCCAGACCAAGCTCGCTCAACAACGCATCGAGCGCCTGGCCTACACCGACAACCTGACCAACCTGGGCAATCGCCCGGCGTTCATTCGCAACCTCGACGAGCGTTTTGCCCGCGACAGCGACAGCCCGATCTGCCTGTTGCTGGTGGACATCGACAACTTCAAGCGGATCAACGACAGCCTCGGCCACCAGACCGGCGACAAGTTGCTGATCAGCCTGGCGCGACGCTTGCGCAACAGTCTGAGCCCGAGTGGCAGCCTGGCGCGTTTCGCCAGCAATGAGTTTGCGGTGCTACTGGACGACACCCACCTGAATGTCGGCCAACAAATTGCCAGCCAGCTGCTGATGACGCTGGATAAACCGATGTTCGTCGACAACCAGTTGATCAGCGTCACCGGCTCCGTGGGCGTGGCCTGCGCGCCTTTGCACGGCCGCGACCCACAGACCCTGATGCGCAATGCCGGGCTGGCCCTGCACAAGGCCAAGGCCAATGGCAAACATCAGGTCCAGGTCTTCACCGAAGCGTTGAATGCCGAGGCCAGCTACAAGCTGTTCGTGGAAAACAACCTGCGCCGTGCGCTGACGCAAAATGAACTGGACGTGTTCTACCAGCCCAAGCTGTGCCTGCGCACTGGCCGCTTGCTGGGGATGGAAGCGCTGTTACGTTGGGACCATCCGGAAAAGGGCATGATTCGTCCGGATCAGTTCATCAGCGTCGCCGAAGAGACCGGACTGATCATCCCCATCGGCAAATGGATCGCCCGACAAGCCTGCCGCATGAGCAAAGCCCTGACCGCTGCCGGCCTGGGCAACCTGCAGGTGGCGATCAACCTGTCACCCAAGCAATTCTCCGACCCGGACCTGGTGTCGTCGATCGCCGGCATTCTCAAGGACGAACAACTGCCCGCCCAACTGCTGGAGCTGGAACTGACGGAAGGCCTGCTGCTGGAGGCCACCGAAGACACCCACTTGCAACTCGACCAACTCAAGCGCCTGGGCCTTACCCTGGCCATGGACGACTTCGGCACCGGCTACTCGTCGCTCAGCTACCTGAAGAAATTCCCGATCGACATCATCAAGATCGATCGCAGCTTCATTCATGAAATCCCGGACAATCAGGACGACATGGAAATCACCTCCGCCGTGATCGCCATGGCCCACAACCTGAAGCTCAAAGTAGTCGCCGAAGGCATCGAGACCGCCGAACAGCTGGCGTTCCTGCGTCGCCACCGCTGCGACGTCGGCCAGGGCTACCTGTTCGACCGGCCGATCCCGGGCGCCAAGCTGATCGAGAAGCTCAAACGCTATCCACGCGGCCCAAACGCCTGACAGCGCTGTAACACTCGGGCACACTGACACTCTACTTATCGACATCCCCAACCTGACTGGAGGACCGATCATGGTCTTGCGTTCGGAAATTCTGGTGAACAAAAACGTGCTCCCTACTAAAGAACAAGCTCTGCCCGGCCGCGAATCCCCGATCACCGTGCCGGAGAAACACTTCGTCAATAAGGACCAGTACATGCTCGGTCCATTCATTGGCAATGTGGAGTTCGCGATCTTCGGCCTGGGCTGTTTCTGGGGTGCGGAACGTAAGTTCTGGCAGCGCGAAGGCGTCGTGAGCACGGCGGTGGGCTATGCCGGCGGCTTCACACCAAACCCGACCTACGAAGAAGTCTGCTCGGGCCTGACCGGCCACACTGAAGTGGTGTTGGTGGTGTATGACCAGGACCAGATCAGCTACAAGGAACTGCTGGCCATGTTCTGGGAACTGCACAACCCGACGCAGGGCATGCGCCAAGGCAACGACATCGGCACCCAGTACCGCTCGGTGATCTATGCCGTCAAACCTGAGCAACTGGAAGAGGCGAAAGCCAGTGAGGCGGTGTTCCAGGCGGAACTGACCAAGGCCGGCCTGGGCAGCATCACCACCGAGATCGAAGAAGCCCCGACCTTCTACTACGCCGAGGCCTACCACCAGCAGTACCTGGCGAAGAACCCCGAGGGGTATTGCGGGATTGGCGGTACAGGCGTGACCTGCCCGATCTAATGGATGAACACAGTACCTGTGGCGAGGGAGCTTGCTCCCGCTGGGGCGCGAAGCGGCCCTAAAATCGGCGACAACGTTCTTTCAGATAGAACCTACATACCGATTTTACGACTGCTTCGCAGCCGAGCGGGAGCAAGCTCCCTCGCCACACATTATTCGGCAATCAACCAATCCATCTGCCAGCCGCCCTGGGTCTGGCCGAGCTTCTTCGACAGCCACGGCAGCAGTTCGCGCAGCTCCTCTTCCAGCCCCCATGGCGGATTGGCAATGGCCATTCCGGAGCCATTCAGGCTGTTGGGCGTATCCAGCGGATGCACCAGCAGTTCCACGCGCAACAGCTTCGGCGCGCCCGAACCGGCCAGGTCCTGATAGAAGCGACGCAACATCCGCTGGTCCTTGACCGGGTACCAGATCGCTACCACCGACTGCCGCATCCGGCCAATCGCCTCCTTCAGGGAAGCCGCGCAGCGCTGCATCTCATCGAGCTTCTCGAACGGCGGATCGATCAGCATCAACCCACGCTTCTCGGGTACCGGCAACAATGCACGCGGAACATGCCAGCCTTCGCCAAGGTGCACCTTGACCCGGCGATCGCCCTTCATGTTGTCCTTGAGCAGCAAGCCGTCTTCCGGGTGTTTCTCGTTGAGCAGTACCCTGTCTTGCGGGCGGGTCAGGCGTCGCGCCAGCTCTGGCGAACCCGGGTAGTAACGCAACTGGCCATCCGGGTTCATTTCATGCAGCACCTGCATGTAGTCCGCCGTCAGCAGCGGCAGATCCGGCTCGCCCCACAAGCGTGCGATACCTTCCAGATACTCACCGGTACGGCTGGCCTGGTCACCCTGCAAGTCATACAGACCAATGCCGGCGTGGGTGTCGAGATAGGCAAACGGCTGTTCCTTGCGCGACATCAAGGCGATGAGGCGGGTCAAAGTCAGATGTTTGAACACGTCGGCGTGATTGCCGGCGTGGAAGGCGTGACGATAATTCATGGCTGCTCCTGCGAAGGAGGCGAAGTTTACCCTGTACCGCGCCCAGCGTCAGGGGTTCGCAGCCGAGCGGGCCCCGGGACGCCGCCCAGGCTGGTATCCGCCGGGCGAGCCGGCACAAAAAAACGGCCCGCATCCAGTTGGCTGCGGGCCGTTCTTTTGTCAGTGATTGATCAGGGCATTCGCCCTTCCCATCACTTGTTCAGGTGGAAATCTTTCTCGGCGGCGGCGAAACGCTGCAGCATGCCGGCCGTTGGCTCACCCATCTTGCTGACCAGGAAAATGGCCAGGCTGGCGAAGATGAAGCCCGGGATGATTTCGTACAGGCCCAGCAGTTCGAAATGCTTCCAGACGATCACGGTGAGAGCACCGACCACGATACCGGCCAGAGCGCCGTTACGGGTCATGCCTTTCCACAGTACCGAGATCAGCACAACCGGACCGAAGGCAGCACCGAAGCCGGCCCAGGCGTAGCTGACCAGACCCAGTACGCGGTTTTCCGGGTTGGCGGCCATCACGATGGCAACCAGTGCTACGGCCAGCACCATGGCACGACCGATCCACACCAGCTCAAGCTGGGAAGCGTTCTTGCGCAGGAAAGCCTTGTAGAAGTCTTCGGTCAGGGCGCTCGAGCACACCAGCAACTGGCAGCTCAGGGTGCTCATCACGGCAGCCAGAATGGCCGACAGCAGCACACCGGCGATCCATGGGTTGAACAGGATCTTGGCCAGTTCGATGAACACACGCTCGTGGTTCTCACTGACTGGCATCGCCATGGCCGGGTTGGCCGAGAAGTAGGCAATACCGAAGAAACCAACGGCAACGGTACCGCCCAGGCACAGGATCATCCAGGTCATGGAGATACGACGGGCATTGGCAATCGACTTCACCGAATCCGCCGCCATGAAGCGCGCCAGGATATGCGGCTGGCCGAAGTAGCCCAGGCCCCAGCCCATCAGCGAGATGATGCCGATGAAGGTAGTGCCTTTGAGCATGTTGAAGTTGTCGGGGTTCTGCGCTTCGATCGCCAGGAACGTGGTGTCGACGCCGCCGGTGGCCAGCAGCACGATGATCGGCGTCAGCAACAGGGCGAAGATCATCAGCGTGGCTTGCACGGTGTCAGTCCAGCTCACCGCCAGGAAACCACCCACGAAGGTGTAAGCAATCGTTGCCGCAGCACCCGCCCACAGCGCGGTCTCGTAGGACATGCCGAAGGTGCTTTCGAACAGACGAGCGCCCGCCACGATGCCGGAGGCGCAATAGATGGTGAAGAACACCAGAATCACGACGGCCGAGATAATGCGCAGCAAGCCGCTCTTGTCTTCAAAACGGCTGGAGAAGTAGTCCGGCAGTGTCAGCGCGTCACCGTTGTGCTCGGTCTGTACTCGCAGACGACCGGCTACGAACAGCCAGTTCAGGTAGGCACCGATGACCAGGCCGATGGCGATCCAGCTTTCAGACAGGCCAGACATGTAGATGGCACCCGGCAGGCCCATCAACAACCAGCCACTCATGTCGGAAGCGCCGGCGGAGAGCGCGGTCACGACGCTGCCCAGGCTACGGCCACCCAGAATGTAGTCGGAGAGGTTGTTGGTGGAGCGATAGGCCATGAAGCCGATCAGCACCATTGCTGCGATGTAGATCACAAACGTGATCAAGGTTGGATTGCTAGCACTCATTGAGTTACGCCCTGGCTTTGTTTTTATGTAGCGGCGGTCTGCTGAACCGCCGCCAAACGATTACGTTTGAAAGACGATCGGGTAATCCGCGCATTTATGACTGATGTTTCCCCAGGAAAGCCATCAGCCGATGAACTGTCTCGTGGACGGTTGCACCTTGGGCGCGAATCCTATTCAACAAAGCAAATAAGGTGCAACCAGTTTCGCCCGAATAAGTTGCACCTAGTCGGAAATATTTTTTAGGTAAGGGTTTCTTGCTCCTTTTCGGAGCAAGAAACATCGCCAACCAAGACAAATAGCACCAAGCAGGAGCAGCACCCGCGTGCCAGAATTTATTTCCTGACGAGTTGCCTGTTTTTCCGGCAAAAAAAGGTTGCACCCGGTTGCACCTCTTTCGGCGCACGGCTAATCTTGCCGCCAGCTGATGCCACGCAGTCGTGGCAAACATGAGGATAAAAATATGGCTACCACCACCCTTGGGGTCAAACTCGACGACCCGACCCGCGAACGCCTCAAGGCCGCCGCGACCTCGATTGATCGCACGCCACACTGGTTGATCAAGCAGGCGATTTTCAATTACCTGGAAAAACTCGAGGGTGGTGCAACCCTGACCGAACTCAATGGTTCGGTCCGTCCTGAGCTGGATGAAGGCACCGACATTCAAGTCGACCATGCGCACCAGTGCTTCCTTGAATTCGCTGAGAGCATCCTGCCGCAATCGGTATTGCGTGCTGCGATCACCGCCGCCTACCGTCGTCCGGAGCCGGAAGTGGTGCCGATGCTGCTGGAGCAGGCTCGCCTGCCGGCACCAATGGCCGAGGCCACCAACAAGCTGGCCGCCTCGATTGCTGAAAAACTGCGCAATCAGAAGAGCGCCGGTGGCCGTGCCGGCATCGTGCAGGGCCTGCTGCAGGAATTCTCCCTGTCGTCCCAGGAAGGCGTGGCACTGATGTGCCTGGCCGAAGCGCTGCTGCGTATCCCGGACAAGGGCACTCGTGACGCCCTGATTCGCGACAAGATCAGTACCGGCAACTGGCAGCCGCACCTGGGCAACAGCCCGTCGCTGTTCGTCAACGCCGCGACCTGGGGCCTGCTGCTGACCGGCAAGCTGGTCTCCACCCATAACGAAGCAGGCTTGACCTCGTCCCTGAGCCGCATCATCGGCAAGAGCGGCGAGCCGATGATCCGCAAGGGCGTCGACATGGCCATGCGCCTGATGGGCGAGCAGTTCGTGACCGGCGAAACCATCGCCGAAGCCCTGGCCAACGCCAGCAAATTTGAAGCCAAAGGCTTCCGCTACTCCTACGACATGCTCGGTGAAGCTGCACTGACCGAGCATGACGCGCAGAAATACCTCGCGTCCTACGAGCAAGCCATTCACTCGATCGGCAAGGCGTCCCACGGTCGTGGCATTTATGAAGGCCCGGGCATCTCGATCAAGCTGTCGGCCCTGCACCCGCGTTACAGCCGTGCCCAGTACGAGCGCGTGATGGACGAGCTGTACCCGCGCCTGCTGTCGCTGACCCTGCTGGCCAAGCAATACGACATCGGCCTGAACATCGACGCCGAAGAAGCCGACCGCCTGGAGCTGTCGCTGGATCTGCTGGAGCGCCTGTGCTTCGAGCCGCAACTGAGCGGCTGGAACGGTATCGGTTTCGTGATCCAGGCGTACCAGAAGCGTTGCCCGTACGTGATCGACTACGTGATCGACCTGGCTCGCCGCAGCCGTCATCGCCTGATGATCCGCCTGGTAAAAGGCGCCTACTGGGACAGCGAAATCAAGCGTGCCCAGGTCGAAGGCCTGGAAGGCTATCCGGTCTACACCCGCAAGGTGTACACCGACGTTTCCTACATCGCTTGCGCGCGCAAACTGCTGTCGGTACCGGAAGTCATCTACCCGCAGTTCGCCACGCACAACGCCCACACCCTGTCAGCCATCTACCATATCGCCGGGCAGAACTACTACCCGGGCCAGTACGAGTTCCAGTGCCTGCACGGCATGGGTGAACCGCTGTACGAACAGGTTGTAGGCAAGGTTTCCGAGGGCAAGCTGAACCGTCCGTGCCGCGTGTACGCACCGGTCGGCACCCATGAAACCCTTCTGGCGTACCTGGTACGTCGCCTGCTGGAAAACGGCGCGAACACCTCGTTCGTCAACCGTATCGCCGACCAGTCGATCTCCATTCAGGAACTGGTAGCCGACCCGGTGAACCAGATCGAGCAGATGGCCACGCTGGAAGGCGGCTTCGGCCTGCCGCACCCGCGCATTCCACTGCCACGCGACCTGTACGGCAGCGAACGCGCCAACTCCAGCGGCATCGACATGGCCAACGAACACCGCCTGGCCTCCTTGTCTTGCGCCCTGCTGGCCAGCGCCCACAACAACTGGAAAGCCGCGCCGATGCTCGGTTGCGCCTCCAGCACTGAAACGCCTGTGCCGGTGTTGAATCCGTCGGACCTGCGTGACGTGGTCGGCCATGTACAGGAAGCGACCGTCGAAGACGTCGACAACGCCATCCAGTGCGCCTTGAACGCTGCTCCGATCTGGCAGGCCACCCCGCCAGCCGAACGCGCCGCGATCCTGGAACGTGCCGCCGACCTGATGGAAGCCGAGATCCAGCCGCTGATGGGCCTGTTGGCTCGCGAAGCCGGCAAGACCTTCGCCAACGCCATCGCCGAAGTGCGTGAAGCCGTGGACTTCCTGCGTTACTACGCCGTACAGGCCCGCAACGATTTCACCAACGACGCGCACCGTCCACTGGGCCCAGTGGTGTGCATCAGCCCGTGGAACTTCCCGCTGGCAATTTTCAGCGGTCAAGTCGCCGCCGCACTGGCCGCCGGTAACCCGGTCCTGGCCAAACCGGCCGAACAGACCCCACTGGTGGCGGCGCAAGCCGTGCGCTTGCTGCTCGAGGCCGGGATCCCGGAAGGCGTGCTGCAACTGCTGCCGGGCCGTGGCGAAACCGTGGGTGCCGGCCTGGTCGGCGACGATCGCGTCAAAGGCGTGATGTTCACCGGCTCTACCGAAGTCGCGCGCTTGCTGCAACGCAACATCGCCGGCCGCCTGGACTCCCAGGGCCGTCCAATCCCACTGATCGCCGAAACCGGCGGCCAGAACGCAATGATCGTCGACTCCTCGGCGCTGACCGAACAAGTGGTCATCGACGTGGTTTCGTCGGCCTTCGACAGCGCCGGCCAGCGTTGCTCGGCCCTGCGCGTACTGTGCCTGCAGGAAGATTCGGCAGACCGCGTGATCGAAATGCTCAAGGGCGCCATGGCTGAATGCCGTCTCGGCAACCCGGAGCGCCTGTCCGTGGACATCGGCCCGGTGATCGACGCCGAAGCCAAGACGGGCATCGAGAAACACATCCAGGGCATGCGCGACAAAGGTCGCAACGTGTACCAGGTCGCGATCGCCAATGCCGAAGAAATCAAACGCGGCACCTTCGTCATGCCCACCCTGATCGAGCTGGAAAGCTTCGACGAACTGCAACGCGAGATCTTTGGTCCGGTGCTGCACGTGGTGCGCTACAAGCGTAAAGAAATCGATCAACTGATCGAGCAGATCAACGCTTCCGGCTATGGCCTGACGCTGGGCGTGCACACGCGCATCGACGAGACCATCGCCAAGGTGATCGACAACGTCAACGCCGGTAACGTCTACGTCAACCGCAACATCGTGGGTGCCGTGGTCGGCGTGCAACCGTTCGGCGGCGAAGGCCTGTCGGGCACCGGCCCGAAAGCCGGTGGTCCGCTGTACCTGTACCGCCTGCTGTCGACCCGCCCTGGCGACGCCATCGAGCAATCCTTTGCCCGTGCCGACGCCGAAACCGCGCCGGACGTCCGTCTGCGTGATGCCATGAGCAAGCCGCTGACCGCCCTGCAAGCCTGGGCCGACAGCCACAAGCTCAGCGACTTGAGCGCCCTGTGCGTGAAGTTCGCCGCGCAATCGCAAAGCGGTATCACCCGCGTGTTGGCTGGCCCGACCGGCGAGCGCAACAGCTATGCCATCCTGCCGCGCGAACACGTGCTGTGCCTGGCGGAAATCGAAAGCGACCTGCTGACCCAACTGGCTGCGGTACTGGCCGTGGGTGGCTCGGCAGTCGTGCCGGAAAATGAGCTGAGCAAGGCACTGCTGGCGCGCCTGCCAAAAGACGTGCAAGCACGCATCAAGCTGGTCGCTGACTGGACCAAGGACGAAGTGGTCATCGATGCGGTACTGCATCACGGCCACTCCGACCAGTTGCGCGCGGTCTGCCAGCAAGTGGCAACCCGTGCCGGCGCCATCGTCGGGGTTCACGGCCAGGCGCCGGGCGAAACCGGTATTGCGCTGGAGCGTCTGGTGATCGAGCGCGCGCTGAGCGTCAACACCGCAGCGGCCGGCGGTAACGCCAGCCTGATGACGATCGGCTAAACCGCGATACGTTAGCTGTACAAAATGGGCGCCCTCACCGGCGCCTATTTTTTTTCCTGACGCTGATGATTCCGTGGCGAGGGAGCTTGCTCCCGCTCGGGTGCGCAGCAGCCGCCCGTGGATCGGCGCGGTTTATCTGAAATAACCGGATTACAGCATTCAGGGCCACTTCGCAGCCCAGCGAGAGCAAGCTCCCTCGCCACAGGTAATGTTCGCCGCAAACTTTCCGCTGTTGTGTTTTACCCCTCTATCACCCAAATCAATCATCCTGTTCACTCCGCCCTTCCCACGCCTAGACTCGGCCTATTCCAAAACAGGTAGGCCGCCATGTCCGAGACGCTGCTCAGTTCCCGCAATCTGGCTTTCGAGCTGTACGAAGTCCTCGACGCCGAGGGCCTGACCCAGCGTGAGCGTTTTGCCGAGCACAACCGCGAGACCTTCGACGCCGCCATTGGCACCGCCCGCAGCATCGCCGAGAAGTTCTTCGCCCCGCACAACCGCAAGGGCGACGAGAACGAGCCGCGCTATGAAAACGGTCAGGCGATTCTGATTCCGGAAGTGAAACCCGCCGTGGATGCCTTTCTCGAAGCCGGCTTTCTCAACGCTGCACGCAGCTTCGAGGCGGGCGGCATGCAGTTGCCGACGCTGTTGTCGCAAGCCTGCTTCGCGCACTTCCAGGCAGCCAACGCGGCGACGACTTCCTATCCATTCCTGACCATGGGCGCCGCCAACCTGATCGAGAGTTTCGGCACCGAGGAGCAGAAACGACGCTTCCTGCAACCGATGATCGACGGCCGTTTCTTCGGCACCATGGCCCTGACCGAGCCCCACGCCGGTTCGTCGCTGTCGGACATCCGCACCCGTGCTGAACCGGCTGCAGACGGCACCTATCGACTCAAGGGCAACAAGATCTTCATCTCCGGCGGCGACCATCCGCTGTCGGAAAACATCGTGCACATGGTGCTGGCCAAACTGCCGGACGCACCCGCCGGGGTAAAGGGCATCTCCCTGTTTATCGTGCCCAAGTTCCTGGTCAACGACGATGGCAGCCTGGGCCAGCGTAACGACGTGCTGCTGGCCGGGCTGTTCCACAAGATGGGCTGGCGCGGCACCACCTCCACCGCGCTGAACTTCGGCGACAACGGCGAGTGTGTCGGCTACCTCGTGGGCCAGCCGCATCAAGGCCTGAGCTGTATGTTCCAGATGATGAACGAGGCGCGAATCGGCGTCGGCATGGGCGCGGTGATGCTCGGTTACGCCGGCTACCTGTACTCGCTGGAATATGCCCGCGAACGTCCGCAGGGCCGCCTGCCGGACAGCAAGGACCCGAACACCGCACCGGTGTCGATCATCCAGCACGCCGACGTCAAACGCATGCTGCTGACCCAGAAGGCCTACGTCGAAGGCTCGTTCGACCTTGGCCTATACGCGGCGCGGCTGTTCGATGACACCACGACGCTAGGGACCGAAGCCGAACGCAAGCAGGCCCATGAATTGCTGGACCTGCTGACGCCAATCGTCAAATCCTGGCCGTCGGAGTTCTGCCTGAAGGCCAACGAACTGGCGATCCAGATCCTCGGCGGCCACGGCTACACCCGCGAATACCCGGTAGAGCAGTACTACCGCGACAACCGCCTGAACCCGATCCACGAAGGCACCCATGGCATTCAGTCATTGGACTTGCTGGGGCGCAAACTGGCGCAAAACGGCGGAGCCGGGCTCAAACAGTTGATCCGCTTGATCGCCGACACCGTCGAACGGGCCCACGCCCATGAATCGCTGACCCCATTGCGCGAACCGCTGGAGAGACTGGTGGCGCGCCTGCAAACCGTGACCATCGGCCTGTTGACCGATCTGGCCAAGGGCAAGGTCAACGGCAGCCTCGCCAACTCGGCGCTGTACCTCAAGGCGTTCGGCCACACGGTGATCGGCTGGCGCTGGCTGGAACAGGCGATCCGCGCCGAGGAAGGCTTGGCCAAGGGTAAAGCCGCGGATGTGAGCTTCTATAAAGGCAAGCTGCAAGCAGCGCGCTACTTCCTGACCTGGGAAGTGCCGGCTTGCCATCATGAGCTGGCGATTCTCGAGGCACGGGATGATGTGTGCCTGGGCATGCAGGATGAGTGGTTCTGACCCCAAGTATTTGTAGTGCTGCTTAGATCCATTCGCGCAGACGCCATATCAGCTCAGCTTGAACCCACCCATCTGCCGCGCCAGGTCATCCGCCAGCCGCTGCAACGTCTGGCAATCCTCACGGCAAGCCCTGACCTCCCCCGCCGTCGCCCGGGCCAGATCGGAAATACCCTGCACGTTGCGATTGATCTCTTCAGTCACCGCCGACTGCTCTTCGGTGGCCGTCGCCACTTGATGGTTCATGTCGCTGATGTGTTCAACCTGCCCGGTAATCGCCGTCAGTGAGGCGCCCGTGCGCTGGCTCGACTCGACACCGGTGCCGGTTGCGGCCTGTCCGGACTGCATCGACGACACCGCATTCTCCGCCCCCTGCTTGAGGCTGCCGATCATCTGCTGGATCTCATCGGTAGAGGATTGCGTACGCCGCGCCAGCGTGCGCACTTCATCGGCCACCACGGCAAAACCACGGCCCATGTCGCCAGCCCGCGCTGCCTCAATGGCGGCATTGAGCGCCAGCAAGTTGGTCTGCTCGGAGATCCCACGGATCACCGCCAGCACCTGGTCGATAGACGCCACCTGAGTCGCCAGTTCGCCCACGGTCTGGGCGGCAATGCCGATTTCGTCGGACATGCTTTCGATATGGCGGATCGAGCCGCCGACCACTTCGCGGGCCTGCAAGGCTTCATCTCGGGCTGTCTGCGAAGCGACCGCCGCATTGCCGGCGTTCTGGGCGATTTCCTGTACGGTCAGGCCCATTTCATGCACTGCCGTGGCGACCATGTCGGTCATTTCCTGCTGCCGACCGGAGCGTTGCGCCGTGTTTTCCACCACCAGCGCCACCTGCCCGACAGCTGTGCGCAAGCGTTCGCTGGTGGCCAGCACGTCGCCGATCATGCCGCGCTGGTTTTCCAGGAAGCGATTGAAGCCGCGGGCCAGGTCACCCAGCTCATCGGCGCGACTGGCGTCCAGCCTGTGTGTCAAATCGCCACCACCGCTACCAATCGCTACCAGCGCCGCTGTTACTTGACGAATTGGTCGCACCAGCCCACGGGCCAGCAACACCACCAGCAACAGGCACACCAGTGCCACCGCCAGGCCGATACCGCTGCTCATCCACATGGCGCGACGCGCCTCCGCGTAGATTTGCGACTGTGGCACTTCGGCCACCAGGGTCCAACCGAGATCGCGAAGGGGCAGGCTCAACGCCAGGAAATCTTCGCCATCGCGGACAAAGCTGCTGCTGGTGGCGGATTTTTGACCCATGACCGCTTGCGCCGCCGCAGCGCCAACCTGCTCGCTCAGGGTGCGTTTCCCGCTGAATTGCGCCTCGGGGTGAACCTGGATCAAACCGTCCGCGCGCACCAGATAGACCTTGCCGCGCTCACCAAAGCTGAAATCGTGAATCAACTCCGACAGTTCTTTCATGCTCAGGCCCAACCCGGCAACGCCCACGACTTTACCGGCCTGCTCGACCTTGAGGTCGATGAACAGCGCCAATTCTCCGGTGGCCGTGTCATTGTCGATATTGAGGGTGCGGGGCTGGTTGCTGTCCATGAACGAATAGAACCAGGCGTCGGCGGGATTGGAGCGGCTAAGGGTGCGATCCAGGCCTTTTTCAGTGATGTAGTGGTTCGACGCGGCGCCGATGATTAGCGCGGTGAACGCCTTGTGTTCGGCGCGAATGCCTTCCAGATACTGCGCGAAGGTCGCCGTCCGGACACTGTTTTCACCTTCGGCCAGCCAGTCGCGCACCATGCTGTTGCTGGCGATGTCCTTGGCGGCGGTGAGCGGCTGAACCAGAATCCGCTCGATGTCGTTGCGCATCGCCTCGATGCTCGACGGCAGCGCTTGCTCGACCAGATAGCGCTGGGCGAGGTTGTTGACCACCAGGGTATAAATGCCGACCACGATCAGAATACTGACCAGCAGGGCGGTGCCCATACTGAGGATCAACTGCCATTGAATACTGCGTCGCCAGAACTGCATGGAGCACCCCTCAAAGAGTAAGAGGCAAAAACACTGCAACAGCCATGCCGTTTGTATACAAAACAATGCGTAAACCGCGTCAATCAATAAGCATTTCCTACGACAAACCGTGGCATGGTCCAACCATCAACAGCGCCCCTATCACAAAAACCAGCCTGGGAACCTATCAGGTCAGATAGGTCACAGCGCGGTGAGTAAGGCGTAGATTTCGCTGCTTCAAGCACATAAACAAGGAGTACACGTTATGAACACACTTGCATCAGCGAAAGGAGATGTATTAGTCGGCGAGAGCATATCCAGCTTTCAGAGCATGCTGCAGAACGTTCAAGTGGGCGACACAGTGCAGCACAACGGGGATGAATTATCCGTCGTCACGAAAACGTTCAAACTAAAGGATTTCGGCTTCCTGATCGAGATTTCGATCGGGGAAGTTACGTTGGTGTCGGAGCAGACCGTCAACTTCGAGGAAATGCTCTGGATGATTCAAGCTGGCAATATCCTGGTGCAGGATGGAGGTCCCCGCATCGTGCGAGAAAAACTGTTCCTCAAATCTGGAGCTGGGTACTCTCCATCGATCTACCTCATGATGCCCTGACAGGGCTGAACGCTTCACTTGAGCGCTCTCGGGTAGATCGAGAGCGCTCTGATTAAACAGACTTGAGCCCAGCGAGCGCTGACGTCAACCCTGGTTGATCGTCTTGGCGATCACTTCAACCGTGGCGCTGACTTGCTCTTGGTAACGGTCGAGTTCCTGCTGGTGGCGCTTTTGCATTTCCAACTGCTGCGAACACAGGTTCATCGCCGTCAGCACCAGCAGTTTGTCCCCGATCAGGGTCGGGTATTTCTTTTTGGTCTCAGCCAGCACCGCTTTCAACATGAGCGCGGCGTCCAGCAGGGTCTGCTCTTCCCCGGCCGGCGCCTTGATCGAATAGTCTTCTCCAAGAATCGAGACGACTTTTACCCCATCGGCACCCTGTCTCATGCGTTCACAGGACCTGCGCTCACACGCTCAACCAAGGCTTGAATGCGCGCGACGGTGGCACCCTGCTTTTCTTCCTGTTCCATCAGGCTCAGTTGCAGGCTTTCGTTTTCGTCCTTGGCCTGGGCCAGCTCTGCACTCAGGGCTTGATGGGCGGTCTGCAGGTCCTGGTTCTGTTGCACCAGATCGCTGACCAGTTGTTCCAATTGACTCAGGGTTGCTTCCAACATTTTTGATTTTCCGGGCATTTTCAAAGGGCGCGTACGATAAAGAAAAGTCACCACTGGCGCCAGGGTTATTGCGGCGCAAAGCCTTGATTTTCCTGGCGGCAACTTTGCTTGCGAGTGCTAAAGACTGCGATTGGCCGGTCAGGTTCCTGACAGCTCGTCAGCGCATGCGGATCTGCGGCAAAAGCACGCAGCGACTCAAGACTTTAGTCGTATGACCGATAAGTCATGCATACCCCTTCTCAGCCCTCGTGCCCGTGCGCGTCTGTTTGGTAAAAAACCATGTCTCTACGCTCTATGAACATCGCCCCCCGGGCGTTCGCCGGCTTTGCCCTGATTGGCACGCTGATGTTGATTCTCGGTGTATTCGCCCTGAACCAGATGAGCAAGATTCGCGGGGCCGCCGAAGACATTACCCAGAACAGCGTACCGAGCATCAAGAGCCTCGATGAGTTCACCCAACTGACATTGCGTCTGCGGGTGCTGTCTTACCGCTTGCTGATCAACCGCGAAGCAGACACCCAACAACAGACGCTCGCCCTGCTCGACCAACGCAACCAGCAGATCCGCGAGGCCCAGACGGGCTACGAGAAGTTGATCTCCAGCCCGCAGGAGCGCGCAGCCTACGATCAGTATGTGACGTTGCTGGGCCAGTACCGCCAACTTGAAGAGCGCATGAAGACGCTGTCGCGCAACAATCAGGTCAGCGAACTGCAAACTCTGCTCAACACCGAACTGCTGAACAACTCCGAAGCAGTCAACGCGGTGCTCAACCGGTTGCTGGAAATCAACACCCAGGGGAGCCTCGACACCAATCGGCAAGCCGCCGACCAGTACGCTTCGGCGTTCAACCTGGTAGTCGCCCTGTTAGTGGTCGCCACTGCCCTGACCCTGCTCTTCGCCTGGTTGCTGACCAACAGCATCACTCAGCCGATCGCCAAGGCCCTGAACGCCGCCGAAGCCATCGCCGAAGGCAACCTGACGCGCCCGATCACGGTCGACGGTACTGACGAAGCCGGTCGCCTGTTGCTGGCGATGTCGAAGATGCAGGAAAAACTGCGCGATACCCTGCAACGTATCTCCGGTTCCGCGACTCAGTTGGCCTCCGCTGCCGAAGAGCTCAACAGCGTGACCGACGAAAGTGCCCGTGGCCTGACCCAGCAGAACAACGAAATCGAGCAGGCCGCCACGGCAGTCAATGAAATGACCAGCGCCGTCGAAGAAGTGGCACGTAACGCGGTCAGCACCTCCGAGGCCTCGAAAAACGCCACCGCCTCTGCGGGTGACGGTCGTGACCTGGTGCAGGAAACCGTGAGCGCCATCGAGCGCATGAGTGGCGATGTGCAAAGCACCGCCACCCTGATCGGCAACCTGGCCGAGGAGTCGCGTGATATCGGCAAGGTGCTGGACGTGATTCGCGGCCTGGCCGACCAGACCAACCTGCTGGCACTCAACGCCGCCATCGAAGCCGCGCGCGCCGGTGAAGCCGGTCGTGGTTTTGCGGTCGTCGCCGACGAAGTGCGTGCGCTGGCGCATCGCACCCAGCAATCGACCAGCGAAATCGAACGCATGATCGGCAGCATCCAGAGCGGCACCGAACACGCCGTCGATTCGATGCGCAACAGCACTGAACGCGCCGAATCGACGCTGAACATCGCCCGTGGTGCCGGCCTGTCGCTGGACACCATCAACAGTGCCATTGTCGAGATCAACGAACGCAACCTGGTAATTGCCAGCGCGGCAGAGGAACAGGCCCAGGTGGCCCGTGAAGTCGACCGCAACCTGGTGAACATCCGCGATCTGTCGATACAGTCCGCCACCGGTGCCAACCAGACCAGTGCCGCCAGCAACGAACTCTCGCGCCTGGCGGTGGACCTGAACACCATGGTTGGGCGGTTCAACCTGTAACAGTCACCGATCACACTGTGGCGAGGGAGCAAGCTCCCGTCGACCGGTCCGCGCTCGAGCGGAGCAGCCGCATAACCTGCGTACAGGTTTTGCCTGAAACTCCGCGACGTTGGCTTTGGGGCAGCTGCGCGTCCCAGCGGGAGCAAGCTCCCTCGCCACAGTGATCACATGCCTGGCCCGCTGGGTATTACGTGCGTCAAAAGCTTTTTGACAGCATCACATTTCAACAGGTTAGAATCGCTGGCACGCACACTGCATGGTCCGTTTGCGCCCGCCTTTCTGCTTTCTGGAGTACTGCCTTTGAATGCGACGACCATCAACAGCCTGTTCTTGATCGGCGCGTTGCTGGTAGGTGCGAGCATTCTGGTGAGCTCACTTTCTTCCCGCCTGGGTATCCCGATTCTGGTGATCATCCTGGCAGTGGGAATGGCTGCCGGCGTCGATGGCGCCGGCATCATCTTTGACAACTACCCCACGGCGTATCTGGTCGGCAACCTGGCCCTGGCCGTGATCCTGCTCGACGGCGGGTTACGCACTCGGGTCTCGAGCTTTCGCGTGGCGTTATGGCCGGCCTTATCGCTGGCCACGGTCGGGGTGCTGATTACCACCGGGCTGACCGGCATGGCGGCGGCATGGTTGTTCGACCTGAACCTGATTCAGGGCCTGCTGATCGGCGCCATTGTCGGCTCGACAGACGCCGCGGCGGTGTTCTCCCTGCTCGGCGGCAAAGGCCTGAACGAACGGGTGACCGCCAGCCTGGAAATCGAATCCGGCAGCAACGACCCGATGGCGGTGTTTCTCACCGTTACGCTGATCGACATGCTTGCCAGTGGCCAGACCGGCCTGCACTGGAGCCTGCTGACACACCTGCTGCGTGAATTCGGTATCGGTGGCCTGATTGGCCTGGGCGGTGGTTGGCTGATGTTGCAAATGGTCAACCGCATCCATTTGGCCGCCGGCTTGTACCCGATTCTGGTCATCGCCGGTGGCCTGGTGGTCTTTGCCCTGACTAACGCCCTGCACGGTAGCGGCTTCCTGGCGGTGTACCTGTGCGGCCTGGTGATCGGCAACTGCCCGGTGCGCAGCCGTCACGGCATTCTGCATATGCTCGACGGCATGGCGTGGCTGGCGCAGATCGGCATGTTCCTGGTGCTGGGGCTGCTGGTGACGCCCCACGACTTGCTGCCGATTGCCCTGCCGGCCCTGGGGCTGGCGTTGTGGATGATTCTGTTTGCCAGGCCCCTGTCGGTGATTGTCGGCCTGCTGCCATTCAAAGCGTTTCATGGCCGTGAAAAAGTCTTTATTTCCTGGGTCGGCCTGCGCGGCGCGGTCCCGATCATTCTGGCGGTGTTCCCGCTGATGGCCGGCCTGCCGAATGCCCAGCTGTACTTCAACCTCGCGTTCTTTATCGTACTGGTATCGCTGCTGGTGCAAGGTACAAGCCTGCCGTGGGTCGCCAAGCTGCTGAAAG
The DNA here is from genome assembly GCF_058789115.1 of Pseudomonas sp. FW300-N1A1. Classification (NCBI taxonomy): domain Bacteria; kingdom Pseudomonadati; phylum Pseudomonadota; class Gammaproteobacteria; order Pseudomonadales; family Pseudomonadaceae; genus Pseudomonas; species Pseudomonas sp. FW300-N1A1. The sequence goes on from NZ_JBYTBK010000007.1 coordinate 115,030, forward strand.
TGACGGTTCCGCCAGAGCCCGCGCCCATCTCCCGCGCCGCGCTGGAAGTGCATGTCACCAGCGAGTGGGAGTTGTTCGTTTATCGCCTGGGTGCCGAGAAATGGTGCATCGGCGCAGCCCTTCGCGAGCTGAAAATGCCCGAGGGCACCCGTATCGCGGCACTGTTTCGCGGCCAGCAACTGCTCCACCCGTCGGGTAGTACGGTGCTTGAAGTCGGCGATTTGCTCTGTGTCATTGGCCATGAACACAACCTGCCGGCCCTGGGAAAACTCTTCAGCCAGGCGCCACAACGGGGCCTCGACTTGCGCTTCTTCGGCGACTTCGTCCTGGAAGGCGACGCCCAGCTGGGCGCGGTTTCCGCGCTATACGGGCTGCAACTCGAAGGGGTCGATCCGGACATGCCCCTGGGGCGCTTCATTACCCAGAAAGTCGGGGGCGCGCCCGTGGTCGGTGACCAGGTGGAATGGAACAACACCATCTGGACGGTGGCGGTCATGGAAGGGAACAAGATTGCCAAAGTGGGCGTCAGATTCCCCGAAGGAAGTCGCCCAGGTCCCGGGTTGTTCCTCTAAACTCTTTTTTTCGCTACGTTCTCGATCGGTCTTTATGCCAACCCTGCGCACATTCATAGCTATCGCCCTGCTGGGGCTGAGTCTCTCCGTCGGCACCCTGCAGGCGGCCGAACCACCGTCCGCCGAGGCTGTGCAAAGGAGCCTGGACAAGATTGCCGAACGCAAACTGCCCGAGGCGGATCAAAAGGCCCTGCAATTAGTGTTGCAACAGACGCTGATCCAGTTGTCCAGCCAGGCCGATAACGAGAAGCGCCTGAGCGACCTCAAGCAGCAACTGAGTACCGCCCCAAAGCAAAACATCGAGAACCAGCGCGAGCTGGAACGCCTCAAGGCCACCAAGGTGGTGCCGGTCGCCCAGCGCTACGCCAATCTGAACGTGTCGCAGCTCGAGCAAATGCTCACCGAGCGCAGCACCCAGCAAAGCGATCTACAAAAGGCCCTGGCCGAGGCCAACAGCCTGATCATCACTGCGCAAACCCGTCCCGAGCGCGCCCAGGCGGAGATCAGCAGCAGCCAGACCCGCATCCTGCAAATCAACAACATCCTCAAGGCGGGCAAGGATAACGGCAAGGCACTTTCCAACGAGCAGCGCGACCAGCTCAATGCCGAGCTCGCCGCGTTGAACGCGCTGATTCCGCTACGCCGCCAGGAACTGGCCGGGAACAGCCAACTGCAAGACCTGGGCAATACTCAGCGCGACCTGCTGATGGAACGCACCGCGCGCATGGAGCAAGAGATCCAGGACCTGCAAAACCTGATCAACCAGAAGCGCCTGGCCCAGTCTCAAGAGACCGTCACCCAGCAGTCCATCGAAGCCCAGAAAGCCGGTGGCAGTAGCTTGCTCGCCGCTGAAAGCGCCGCCAACCTGAAGCTCTCGGACTACCTGCTCAAAAGCACCGACCGCCTCAACGAACTGACCCAGAAAAACCTGCAGACCAAGCTGCTACTCGACAGCGTGACCCAGAGCGACGCCGCGCTGGATGAACAGATCAGCGTGCTCAAGGGCAGCCTGCTGCTGTCCAAGATTCTCTACAAGCAGAAGCAAAGCTTGCCGCGCCTGCGGGTCGACCGCGACCTGGCCGACCAGATTGCCGACATTCGCCTGTATCAGTTCGAGGTCAATCAACAACGCGAACTGCTCGGCAATCCCGTCGCCTATGTGAGTAACTTGCTGGCCGCTCAACCGGCCGATCAGGTCACCCCGCAACTGCGCAAGAACCTGCTGGAACTGGCGGTCACCCGTGCCGACCTGCTGGAGCGCCTGAACCGTGAACTGAGCTCACTGCTCAACGAATCCATCACCCTGCAACTCAACCAGAAGCAACTGCTCACCACGGCCCAGGATCTGCGCGCGACGCTCGATGAACAGATGTTCTGGATCCCCAGCAACAAGCCGCTGGACCTGGAATGGATGCGCAGCGTACCGGCTCGCCTGGAGAAACAGATCAACACCCTGCCATGGACCTCAAGCCTGAGCGAATTGAGTGACGGCCTGATCCAGCGACCGCTGCTGTTCACCCCGCTGGCACTGCTGATTGGTTTTCTGGTGTGGCGCCGTAAATACCTGTATGCCCGATTGAACAAGGTTCACCAGGACATCGGCCACTTCAAGCGTGACAGCCAATGGCACACGCCACAGGCGATCATGATCAACGTGTTGCTGGCGATGCCGGTTGCCCTGGGCCTGGCACTGTGCGGCCTGGCCTTGCAGATTGACGCGCGCGGGCAGAACGCCAACCTCGGGGCCGCCTTGCTGCAAGTCGCCCAGGCGTGGCTGGTGTTCTACACCGCCTACCGGATCCTCGCACCGGGCGGTGTGGCAGAGCTGCATTTCCGCTGGGAACGACCGCAGGTGGAGTTCCTGCGGCGCTGGATCCGTCGTCTCGGGATGGTGGTGTTCGCGCTGGTGGCCGTGGTGGCCGTTGCCGAATTGCAACCGGCCGCGCTCGCCGATGACGTGCTCGGCATCGCTGTCGTCCTGACCTGCTACGCCTTGATGGCCTGGCTGCTCAGCCGCCTGCTGCTCAACAGCCCGACCCACAACAACGCCTCGCTGTTCCGCAAGGCCGTCGGAGTGATGTTCACCGTGCTGCCGGTCGCCCTGTTCATTGCCGTGTGCTTTGGCTACTTCTATACCGCCCTGAAACTCAGTGACCGACTGATCAACACCCTTTACCTGCTGATGTTCTGGCTGGTCATCGAAGCCACCTTCGTGCGCGGCCTGGCGGTTGCGGCACGGCGCCTGGCCTACCAGCGCGCACTGACCAAGCGCCAGGCGGCCAAAGAAGCCGGTGACGGCGATGCGGTGGTCGAAGAGCCGACGCTGGACATCGAGAAGGTCAACGAACAATCCCTGCGCCTGATCCGCCTGGCCCTGCTCGGCGGCTTCATCGCCGCGCTGTACTGGGTCTGGGCCGACCTGATCACGGTGTTCTCGTACTTGGACAACATCACCCTCTACGAATACACCAGCGGCACCGGCGCCAACATGAGCATGATCCCGATCAGCATCGGCGACATGCTCGGCGCACTGATCATCATCGGCATTACCATGGCCCTGGCGCGCAACCTGCCGGGGCTGTTGGAAGTCCTGGTGCTGTCCAAGCTCAACCTGGCCCAGGGCAGCGCCTACGCCACGACCACCTTGCTGACCTATGTGATCGCGGGTATCGGCTTTGTCACGACCCTGTCCACCCTCGGCGTGAGCTGGGACAAGTTGCAATGGCTGGTGGCCGCGCTCTCGGTCGGCCTGGGTTTCGGCATGCAGGAAATCTTCGCCAACTTCATTTCCGGGATCATGATTCTGTTCGAGCGCCCGGTCCGGATCGGCGACACCATCACCATCGGCAACCTGTCAGGCACGGTGAGCAAGATTCGCATCCGCGCCACGACCATTACCGACTTCGACCGCAAGGACATCATTGTCCCGAACAAGACCTTCATCACCGGGCAATTGATCAACTGGTCCCTGACCGACACCGTCACCCGCGTGACGCTCAAGCTCGGGGTCGACTACGGCTCCGACCTGGACCTGGTCAAGGAACTGCTGCTCAAGGCCGCCCGGGAAAACCCGCGCGTGCTCAAGGAGCCCGAGCCACACGTGTACTTCCTGAACTTCGGCGAAAGCACCCTGGATCACGAACTGCGCGTGCACGTGCGTGACCTCGGCGACCGCAACCCGGTGCTCGACGAGATCAACCGCTTCATCAACCGCGAGTTCAAGAAGCAGCACATCAACATCTCGTTCCGGCAGATGGAGGTCTACCTCAAGAACCTTCACGGCCAGGAATACAAAATGGTGCCGATCGAGCCGGAGGCCAAGACCATCGTTCCCGTGAACGACCTCACTGTCGGGCAAAAGCCGCCGGTGGCCAAGCTCGACTAACGAACCAATCCCCAGCAGAATGCTCGGACATTCTGCTGGAGATGGCCGTTGAAAGCCCTCGACGAACTGACCTTCGATAACCGCTTCGCCCGCCTGGGCGACGCGCTCTCAACCCATGTGCTGCCCGAGCCCATTGCCGAGCCGCGCCTGGTCGTGGCCAGCCCGGCGGCCATGGCGCTGCTTGACCTGGACCCAGCCGTTGCCGAGACGCCGGTATTCGCCGAACTGTTCAGCGGCCACAAGCTATGGGCAGAAGCCGAGCCCCGGGCGATGGTCTACTCGGGGCATCAGTTCGGCGTTTACAACCCACAGTTGGGCGACGGTCGCGGACTGCTGCTGGGTGAGGTCTACAACGAAGCCGGCGAGCACTGGGACTTGCACCTCAAGGGCGCCGGGCAAACACCCTACTCGCGCATGGGCGATGGGCGCGCCGTCCTGCGCTCCTCGATTCGCGAATTCCTGGCCTCCGAGGCACTTCAAGCCTTGGGCATCCCGACCACTCGCGCCCTGTGCGTGATTGGCTCCAGCACCCCGGTCTGGCGTGAAAAGCAGGAACGGGCAGCGATGCTCCTGCGCCTGTCGCCAAGCCATGTGCGCTTCGGGCACTTCGAATACTTCTACTACACCAAGCGGCCCGAGCAGCAGAAGGCACTCGGTGAGTACGTCCTGGCGATGCACTTCCCCGAGTGCCTGGAGCAACCGGAGCCGTACCTGGCGATGTTCCGTGAAGTCGTCGAGCGCAACGCCGAACTGATCGCCAAATGGCAGGCCTATGGTTTCTGTCACGGGGTCATGAACACCGACAACATGTCGATCCTGGGCATCACCTTCGACTTCGGCCCGTTTGCCTTCCTCGATGACTTCGATGCCCACTTCATCTGCAATCACTCCGATGACCAGGGCCGCTATTCGTTCAGCAATCAGGTACCGATCGGCCAGTGGAACCTCAGCGCCCTGGCCCAGGCCCTGACCCCGTTCATCAGTGTCGAGGCCCTGCGCGAAACCCTCGGTCTGTATTTTCCGTTGTATCAGGCTCACTACCTGGACCTGATGCGCCGCCGGCTCGGCTTGACCACTGGCGAAGACGATGACCAGACACTGGTCGAGAACCTGCTGCAATTGATGCAGAACGCAGGCGTCGACTACAGCCTGTTCTTCCGCCGCCTGGGCGATCATGCCCCCGAGCTGGCGGTCACCCGGCTGCGTGATGACTTCGTCGACATCAAGGGCTTCGATGCCTGGGCCGAACGCTACTGCGCGCGCGCTGCCCGTGACGGCGACAACGATCAAGCCCGGCGTCGCATCCGCATGCACGCGGTCAACCCGCTCTACATCCTGCGCAACTACCTGGCGCAAAAGGCCATCGACGCGGCAGAAAGCGGTGACTATGCAGAGGTTCGCCGCTTGCACGCTGTGCTGAGTGATCCATTCACGGAACAGCCGGGAATGGAGCGTTACGCCGAACGCCCTCCCGAGTGGGGCAAGCACCTGGAGATCAGTTGCTCATCGTGAAGCGGCTCAGATAAAGGTCTCGACCGATACACCAAAGCGCTCGGCCAGCCAGCGGATCTGCCGCAGGTTGAGCTGGCGCTTGCCACTGAGAATTTCCGAGACCACCGACTGCGCCCCCACGCCTGGCAAGTCGCTTTGAGTCAAACCGTGCTCGTGCATCATGTAACGCAGCACATCAACACCACTGGCCACCGGCATCCGCCGGTGCTGTTGGTCGTAAGCCTCGATCCAGTCACTGAGGATATCCACCAGACTCATGAGCGGGCTGGATTCATCTTCACCGATCAGTTCCAGCAACTCATCCAGCGCCTTCACCAACACATCGTAATCCGCTTCATTTTTCGGCTTGCGCAGCAGGGGCGATACAAAGTGCCAGTGCTCGGCCGCTTGCTTGATCAGAACGCTCATCGACGATCCTCCTTCCATTTTCCCTTGTCATAGTCGCGATGATCCAGGATCTGCTTGATGTACAACCGTTGCGCCTTGTAGTGCACGACGGCAATCAGGCGCAGCTTGTTGCCACCGATATCAAACACATGCAGCGCGCCTACTTTATCGGTGGCCGGAAACTGGGCTTTCATTGCCGCGAAGTCATGCGGGCTGTTGCGCTTGATCTGTCGATACCATTGATCCAGCGCACTGGCTGACCGCGGCCATTGCTCCTTGGCCTCCCAGATTCGTTTTTCGGTAATTACTCGCATGCAACATCCTTATCGCATCTTGCTATTGAGGTTAATCACTGCCGACGATTATCGCAACTTGCTATACGCCAAGCCCGACCAGCGGCGCGACCTGCAGAGACTCATTACTGGCGTGATTTAGCGTAGAACGGGGGATGTCGGGGGCATTTGAATTTGTGTGAGTCGCTGTGACAACAGCCTCCTTAAGCCGCATCACACACCGAGGCACCTTGATAATCCACCGCAGTGGCTCCAGATTGGTTTCATTGCCCATGCCCCGGAGCTTTCCATGTCTGCCCCCCTACTCATCCCCTGCCCCCACTGCAACGGCCTCAACCGTATTCCCGGTGAGCGCCTGAGTGATAAGCCCAAGTGTGGCCGATGCAAGGCACCCGTCTTGTTGAGCAAGTCCTTTGAGTTGAGGCAGGGTGATTACTCCAGCCAGATCAAAGGCGATCTACCCTTGCTGGTGGATGTATGGGCGGACTGGTGCGGGCCCTGCAAGTCATTTGCACCGGTATTCGAGCAGGCTGCCGGGCAGTTGGTGGGCAAGTGTCGACTGGCCAAGCTCGATAGCGAGGCCAATCAGTCACTGTCAGCGCAATTGGGGATACGTTCGATCCCCAGTCTGATTCTGTTCAAGAATGGCCGGGAAGTGGCGCGCCAGAGCGGCGCCTTCCCGTTAGCGCAGTTGATGGACTGGTTGCGCGGCCAGGGAATCTGACAACGCCCTGTCAGGCATGCTCCAGCAGGTCGTGCAGGTCGACGAATTGCTGGGTCAGCTTGTGCCGGGGATCGAGATGGATCAACGGCATGTTCGCCTGATGGGATTCGCGCATCCGCACGGAACTACCCAGATACACCGGCAGTACCGGTAAACCTTCGGCAATCAGCTCGGCGAGCATCTGCTGCGGCAGGCTGGCGCGGGCCTGGAACTGGTTGACCACGATGCCTTCGACCTGCAGCGCCTCGTTGTGGTCTTCCTTCAACTCTTCGATTTCCGCTAGCAGGCCGTACAGGGCCTGGCGGGAGAAACTGTCACAGTCGAAGGGAATCAGCACGCGATCGGCAGCGATCAAGGCTGAAACCGCGTAGAAATTCAGCGCGGGCGGTGTATCGAGGTAGATCCGGTCGTAGTCTTCGGACAATTCGTCGAGCAGTTTGCGCAGCTTGTTGATCTTGTGTTTGGCCTCAAGCTTGGGCTGCAGGTCGGCCAACTCGGCGGTGGCGGTCACCACATGCAGGTTGTCGAACGGGGTTTCGTAGATGTCGACCCTATTTTTCTTTGAAAACGGCCCGGATGACAGGGTCTGCTTGAAGAAGTCGGCAATACCCATGGGAATATCGTCGCCGGTCAGTCCTGTCAGGTACTGAGTGGAGTTGGCCTGGGCATCGAGATCCACCAGCAGGGTGCGATAGCCCTCGCTGGCGCTGACCGCGGCCAGATTACAGGCAATACTGGATTTGCCCACGCCACCTTTCTGATTGAACACCACGCGCCGCATGTCAAAACCTCCGTGTATCAAAGAATGACCGAGTGTAGTAGCCGATGCCGTCGCTTAGCTACCTCGAAGTCAAGCGGACTGCGCGGTCAGCAGCAATCTCCGCAAAAAACTCACCGAGTTCTGATATTAATCAGGGAATTGACTGGCAGACACCGCCGCCAGAAACCGGAAACTGGCAGGCGCGCCTCAAGTCGAGACGCTGCACACCCGCTTGAGCAGAATGTAACCAGCATTTGCTACAAGCCAGTCACACCGGGATAATGCGCGACACTCGGCCGCAGCGCCGTTGCCAGTCAGTCGCAGGTCAAAAACGACTCACCGCGTCTAGGAAGCCCGCAGGGGCGGGATGAACACTCAGTGATCACATTCAACATCGCCCAATGGCGCGCCTGGGCTCCCGGGCTCGAGAGCGTGGACGATTGGCAAGCCTGGAGCCGACACCCGATCGTGCTTCCAGCCAGCGATGTCGCTCCCGATGTGTCCTTTCTGCCTGCCATGCAGCGTCGACGCCTCAGCCGCCTGGCCCGAATGGCCTTCAGCGTAGGCTGGCCACTGGCCGAAGGCCGTGAACAGCTGCCGCTGGTCTTTGTTTCCCGCCACGGTGAAACGCCTCGCACCTTCGAAGTCCTCAGCGAGTTGAGCCACGAACAGCCTTTGTCGCCAACCCAGTTCAGCCTCTCGGTTCATAACGCAATCATTGGCCTGTGGTCGATCATGCGCGGAGAAACCAGTGAGATGACCGCCCTGGCCGCCGCGGGTGACGGCCTGGAACACGGCATGCTGGAGGCCGCGGCGCTGCTTGAAGAGGGCGCGCCCGCCGTGTTGCTGGTCGTCACCGAGGAACAACCGCCAACCGCCTACTCGGCCTGGATCGACGACGTCCCGTTCCCCTACGCGGTCGGGCTGCTGATTACCCCCGGAAATGACTGGCAGCTGTCCCTGAACAGCACCCGGGATTCGTTGTCAAAATCCCAATGGCCCCACCCTCTGAGCCTGTTGCGAACCCTGCTCAACCAGGATGCCGCTTGCCAACATGCCTGGAAAAATCGTCTATGGACCTGGCAACGCAACCTGTGACCGAAAAAAAACGTGACGCCTACTACTGGCGCCTGCTGGCGACCGCCACCAGCTTCGCCCTGTTCGGGCTCGGTGGGCTATGCCTGCGGCTGGTTGTTTTCCCGCTGCTGAGCTGTCTGCCCGGTGATGCCCTGGAGCATCGGCAACGGGCACGTCACACCGTCAGTCGTGTGTTCTGGTTTTTTATCCGATTCATGGCCCGAACCGGCGTGCTGACCTACGATATCCAGGGTGCGGAACGGCTCGGACGTCCCGGCCAGATGATCATGGCCAATCACCCGTCGCTGATCGACGTGGTGTTCCTGATCGGGTTGGTGCGCCACGCCAATTGCGTGGTCAAGCAGAGCCTCTGGGAGAACCCCTTCACCCGTGGAGCCCTGCACCGCACCCAATACATCAGCAACGACGGCAGCATGGACATGCTCGACACTGCAGCGGACGCCCTCAAGAGTGGTCAGACACTGATCATCTTCCCTGAAGGCACCCGCACCCGACCTGGTCAACCACCAGCCTTTCATCGGGGGGGTGCGGCAATTGCCTTGCGCGGTGCGAAAATGCTCACCCCGGTGATTATCAAGGTCAGTCCGAGCACCTTGACCAAGGCCGATCCCTGGTATCGGATCCCCAAACGCCGCGTGCATTTCAGTTTCCGCGTGGGGGCCGATATAGACCCACAGGCCTACGCCACGACAGGCCCGGCTCCTCAGGCCTCACGCAAGCTCAACGATTACTTGCATCATTACTATTTGAAGGAGCTCGCCGAAGATGAGCGATCTGAACCGTGAGATAAAACAATTGATCATCGATGCCCTGGGCCTTGAAGACATCGGCGTCGACGACATCGACGACACCCAGGCGCTCTTCGGCGAAGGCCTTGGCCTGGACTCGGTGGACGCCCTGGAACTGGGCCTGGCCATTCAGAAAAAGTACGGCATCAAAATCGACGCCGACGCCAAGGACACCCGCAACCACTTCAGTAACGTGGCGAGCCTTGCGGCGTTCGTCACTGCAAAACAGGCAGCTTGAGACCGGACCATGCAAACTCGTGACGATATTTTCAACACCTTGCGCGATGCCTTGGTCGAACTCTTCGAGCTGGATCCCGCGCGCGTGAGTCTTGAGTCCAACCTGTATCAGGACCTGGAGATCGACAGCATCGATGCCGTCGACCTGATCGACCATATCAAGTGCCAGACCGGCAAGAAGATCGCGGCCGACGAGTTCAAATCGGTACGCACCGTCGGCGATGTGGTTGAAGCGGTCTACCGCCTGGTTCAACCGGCCGCATGAGCCGACTGATCGGCCTCGGCCTTCTGCTGGCGGGCTTGTTGTACCCCTTTGCGGTGTATTACGGCATGGAGCACTTTGCCCCGTGGCAGTTCGGCCTGCTGCTGGGCAGCCTGTGGCTGGTCAGGGCACTGACCGGCAAACGCCGCCCCGGGAGCCTGTGGATGGCGAGCGCGGCCGTTGTGTTTTGCCTGCTGCTGGCGCTGTTCGACAGCCCGGGATTGCTGCGCTGGTATCCCGTGCTGATCAGCGTGCTGATGTTGCTGCTGTTCGGCCTGAGCCTGAAGTACGGCCCGCCGATGGTGGAACGCCTGGCCCGCCTGCGGGAACCGCAGTTGCCACCGAAAGCGATTCGCTATACCCGACGCGTCACGCTGGCGTGGTGTGTGTTCTTTTTCTGTAACGGCTTGTGCGCAGCAGCCCTGACCCTTTGGGCGCCACTGAGTTGGTGGATGCTGTACACCGGCCTGATCTCCTATGGACTGATTGGTCTGATGTTTGCCATTGAGTGGCTCATACGACAACGGGTACGAGGCCACCCATGAACTGGATAAAGCTTGAGCACCTGCTGCTCAAGGCTCAAGCGGAACGCGCCGTTACGGCCGACCCGACACTGAACCATGGACAACTGTGCGAACAGGCCCTGAGCCTGGCGGCCGGACTGCGGGACCAGGGCGTACAGCGCATCGCCGTGCACGTTGAAGACGCCGCCGACCTGGCGATTGCATTGCTCGGCGCCTGGCGTGCCGGGGTTAGCGTGCTGCTGCCCGCTGACCTGCACGTTCCGACCCGCCAGCGCTGGGCGAGCGAAGTCGATCTGTGGCTAACCGATCAAGCCGGCGACACACACATCCGCGATTACCGGTATGCGCCACTGGCGGCTGCGGCACTGGATCTGGACCTCTGCCAACTGAGCCTGTGCACCTCGGGCTCCAGTGGCGAACCCAAACGCATCGACAAAACCCTGAGGCAACTGGCCAATGAAGTCCAGGCCCTGGAGCACCTGTGGGGTGCCGGGCTGGGCACGGCCTGCATCATTGGCAGTGTCGCCACTCAACACATCTACGGCTTGTTGTTCCGGGTACTGTGGCCCCTGTGCGCGGGGCGCCCCTTCGTGCGCAAGCAACTGGCGTTCCCGGAAGACCTGCAGCGCGCCAGTCGCGAATACCCGGCGTTTGCCTGGGTCGCCAGCCCGGCGCTGCTCAAGCGCATGGGCGACAATCTCGACTGGCCAGCCTTGAGTGCCGTGCGCCAGGTATTTTCCTCAGGCGGTGCGCTGCCTGGCGAAGCCGCACAACGCCTGCACGAGCGTTTACAACAATGGCCGACGGAAATCCTTGGTAGCTCCGAGACCGGTGGCATTGCCTGGCGCCAGGGCCGTGAGCTCTGGCAGCCCTTTGCGGCCGTCGAGCTGAGCCTGGACAGCGCCGGGGCGTTGCTCATTGCCTCGCCGTACTTGCCCCAAGGGCATATCGAACACACGGCCGACGCGGCACGCATCGCTGCGGACGGCCGTTTCGAGCTGCTGGGACGGCTGGACCGGATCGTCAAACTGGAAGAGAAACGCATCTCGTTGCCCATGCTCGAACGGGCCCTGATGGACCACCCATGGGTCGCCGAAGCACGCCTGGGGGTGGTTCAGGAGAACCGCGCCTCCCTGGGAGCGGCGCTGGTGCTGACCGAATCGGGCCTGTACGCCTTGCGCAACCAGGGACGCCGCAGCCTGACCCAGACGCTGCGCCAACACCTCAGCCAGCATTGCGAAGCCTTGGCCCTGCCACGACGCTGGCGCCTGCTCCGGCAACTGCCGTTGAACCCCCAGGGCAAACTGCCCCAGGCGGACATCGATGCCCTGTTGCTGGCTCCGCGTCCAAAGACCCCTGAAGTACTGGAACAGGTTGAAGCCGATGGGCAATGGAGCCTGCAATTATCGGTACCGCCCGATCTTGCCTACTTCAGCGGCCACTTCCCGCAAGCACCGGTACTGCCTGGCGTGGTGCAGGTGGATTGGGCGCTGAGCCTGGGTCGGCAATTGATGGACCTGCCGGAGAAGTTTGCCGGCATGGAAGTGCTGAAGTTCCAGCAACTGCTGCGGCCAGGCGATGAAGTCCAGTTGCACCTGCGCTTCGACCCGACGCGCAACAAACTGTACTTCACCTATCGTAATGAAACCGCCACCTGTTCCAGCGGGCGGATCGTGCTCGAGGCTGCAGATGCATAACCCCTGCGCCGTCATCCCGGTCTACAACCACGAAACCGCCATCGCCACCGTGGTTGATGCGCTGCTCGCCTGCCATGTGCCGTGCATTCTGGTGGATGACGCCAGCAACCCGGCCTGTGCGGCCGTGCTGGACCAGCTGGCACGACGCGACAAGGTGTTCCTGATCAGGCTCCCGGTCAATCAGGGCAAGGGCGGCGCCGTCATGACCGGCCTGCGCGAAGCATCCCGCCTGGGGTTTAGTCACGCGTTGCAGGTTGACGCCGATGGCCAGCACGACCTGCAGGATATCGACCGGTTCATCGAACACTCGCGCGCCCATCCCGAAGCGCTGATTTGCGGTTATCCGCTGTACGACGCCAGCGTGCCGAAGGGGCGCCTGTACGCTCGCTACCTGACTCACGTGATGGTCTGGATCAACACGCTGTCGTTGCAGATTCGCGACTCCATGTGCGGTTTTCGCGTCTATCCGCTGCCGCCGACCCTGGCGGTGATCGACTCGGCAAGGGTCGGCAAGCGCATGGACTTCGATTCCGACATCCTGGTGCGCCTGGCCTGGCGCAATCAACCCATGCAATGGCTGCAAACCCGGGTGCACTACCCGCTGGACGGCGTTTCGCACTTCCGGATGGTCCACGACAACCTGTTGATTACCAGCATGCACACCCGGCTGTGCATCGGTATGTTGCTGCATTGGCCGGTGATCCTCTGGCGGCGGAGGCAAGCATGAGCGGTAACATCGACCGCAAACACTGGGCCGACCGCGAGGAACGCGGTAGCTTCTGGCTGATGAAGTTCACGGCAACCGCCGCCAAAGTGCTGGGGCGACGCCTGTTGAGCCCGCTGCTGTACGGCATTGTGCTGTACTTCTTCCTGTTCGGCCGCAACGCTCGCCAGAGTGCCTGGCAGTACCAACAGCGGCTCGCTGACTGGAGCGGTCGCCGCGATTTGCGTCCCAGCCATTGGCGAGTGTTCGGTCAGTTCATGGCCTTCGCCGACTCCATGCTCGACAAGCTCGATGTGTGGAATGGCAAGCTGGGCCTGGAACAGATCGAGATCATCGACCCGGCACTGCTGCGCAATCAATTGCGCGGCAGCCGGGGGCAGATGATGGTCGGCGCACACCTGGGCAATCTCGAGGTCTGCCGGGCCCTGGCGGAGATCGGCGAAAGAGTCACCATGAACGTACTGGTGCACACCAAGCACGCCGAACGGTTCAACCGCCTGCTGGGCGAAGCCGGGGCTACCAACCTGCGGCTGATACAGGTCAGCGAGCTGGACCCACTGATCATGTTGCAGCTCCATGAGCGCCTGGAACGTGGCGAATGGCTGGCGATTGCCGGCGACCGCGTACCACTGCATGGCGGACGCCGCGTGACAGTGGACTTCCTCGGCCATCCGGCGGCATTCCCACAAGGCCCGTGGCTGCTGGCCGGGCTGCTGAAATGTCCGGTCAACCTGCTGCTGTGCCTGAAGAAACCCACGGGTGGCTATCGACTGACGCTCGAACCGTTCGCCGAAGCCGTGGCCTGGAAACGCGGCGAGCGCGAACAGGTCATTCATCAGTGGGCCTCCCGCTATGCCGAGCGGCTGGGTCACTATTGCCTCGACGCGCCCCAACAATGGTTCAACTTCTACCCTTTCTGGAAAACCGATGACGACGCCCATGCTTGAGCCGGTAACCTTCGGCGAACTTCCTTTGCGCATCGAAGACGTGCTGGCCGTGGCCAACCGCCAGGCACCTGTGCGACTGCAAGGCGACAGCGATTTTCGCGAGCGCATCGCCAAGGGCCCGCGGTTCCTCGACTCGTTGCTGGACAAGGAAGGCGTCATCTACGGCGTGACCACCGGTTACGGCGACTCCTGCGTAGTCGCGGTACCGTTGCACCACGTCGAAGCCCTGCCCCGTCATCTGTACACCTTCCACGGTTGCGGCCTGGGCCAACTGCTCGACGCCCAGGCCACCCGCGCCGTGCTCGCAGCGCGCTTGCAGTCGCTGTGCCACGGCGTATCGGGGGTGCGCGTGGAATTGCTGGAGCGCCTGCAAGCGTTCCTGGAACACGACATTCTGCCGCTGATCCCGCAAGAAGGTTCGGTGGGCGCCAGCGGTGACCTGACACCGTTGTCCTATGTGGCCGCGACCTTGTCCGGCGAACGCGACGTGCTGTTCAACGGCGAGCGCCGCCCCTCCGCGGACGTGCACCGCGAGCTCGGCTGGGAGCCACTGGTGCTGCGCCCCAAGGAAGCCCTGGCGTTGATGAACGGCACCGCGGTGATGACCGGCCTCGCCTGCCTGGCCTACGCCCGCGCCGACTACCTGCTGCAACTGGCCACCCGCATCACGGCGCTGAATGTGGTCGCCCTGCAAGGTAATCCGGAACACTTCGACGAGCGCCTGTTCGCCACCAAGCCGCACCCGGGGCAGATGCAAGTCGCCGCATGGCTGCGCAAGGACCTGGCGATCGATGCGCCAACCGCACCGCTGCACCGCCTGCAGGATCGCTACTCGCTACGCTGCGCCCCCCATGTGCTTGGCGTGCTGGCGGACAGCCTGAACTGGTTGCGTTCGTTCATCGAAATCGAGCTCAACAGCGCCAACGACAACCCGATCATCGACGCTGAAGCCGAGCGCGTGCTGCACGGCGGACACTTCTACGGTGGGCACATTGCCTTTGCCATGGACAGCCTGAAAAACCTCGTGGCCAACGTCGCCGACTTGCTCGACCGCCAGCTCGCACTGCTGGTAGACGAACGCTACAACCACGGCCTGCCGAGTAACCTGTCGGGCGCCAGCGCCGAGCGGGCGATGCTCAATCATGGCTTCAAGGCGGTGCAAATCGGCGCCAGCGCCTGGACCGCCGAGGCACTGAAAAATACGATGCCAGCCAGCGTGTTTTCGCGCTCCACCGAATGCCACAACCAGGACAAAGTGAGCATGGGCACCATCGCCGCCCGCGACGCGATCCGCGTACTGGAGCTGACCGAGCAAGTCGCCGCCGCCACCTTACTCGCGGCCAACCAGGGGGTGTGGCTGCGCGGCCAGGCACCCGGTGCCCGCCCGTTGCCGCCGGCACTGGCCGCCATGCACGAAGCACTGGCCAAAGACTTCCCGCCGGTCATTGAAGACCGCGCCCTGGAAGGCGAATTGCGCCTGTGCCTGCAACGTATCGCTGCACAACACTGGAGGCTGCATGCGTAGCAAGGGAGTGCTTCACGCCGACACGCAAATCCTCGTGCCGTTCTTCGACGTCGACAGCATGCACGTGGTCTGGCACGGCCACTACGTCAAGTACCTGGAAATGGCCCGCTGCGCCCTGCTCGACAGGCTCGGCCACAACTACAACGCCATGCATGCCTCCGGGTACGCCTGGCCGGTGATCGACCTGCAACTGCGCTATGTACGCGGCGCCGTGTTCGGCCAGACGCTCAATGTGCGCGCCAGCCTGGTGGAGTGGGAGAACCGGCTGAAGATCAACTACCTGATCAGCGACCTGGCCAGCGGTGAACGCCTGACCCGCGCCAGCTCCGTGCAGGTCGCGGTGCACATCGCCAGCCGCGAAATGCAACTGGCCTCGCCGAAGGTGCTGATCGATGCGGTTGAGAGGATGCTGCCATGCCCCTGAGCAGCCTAGTGGATCGCTACTCCGTGGCGAGGGAGCTTGCTCCCGCTCCGGCGCGTAGCGCCGGCAAATCTGGCGACTCGATCCCCCCTGGAGAACACCATCGTCTGGGGTTGGGAGCGCTGCGTACTCCAGTGCGAGCAAGCTCCCTCGCCACACGCTGCGGCTACAGGGTCGTGGTGATGCTGGTCGCGTTGTTGGGCTTTTCCTCGTGGGCGCAGGCCTTCGACCTGCAACAGTTGAGCGACCAGTTGGCCAAGCCCGAAGTGATCCACGGCAGTTTCATTCAGGAAAAACACCTGCGCGCCCTGCCGCAGCCGCTGACCAGCACCGGCACCTTTGTGCTGGCCAGGGACCATGGGCTGCTGTGGCTGCTCAAGACACCGCTGCAGCAGGACTACCGCATCGACACCCAGGGGATTGCCCGGCGTGACGGCAGCAGCTGGCAAAGGCTGCCGGGAAAAAGTGCCGGGGCCGAGCAGAACCGTTTGTTCCTCGCCGTGCTGCAAGGTGACAGCAGCGGCTTGCAGCGGGATTTCGAGCTGTCACTGACCGGTGATCCACAGCACTGGAAACTGACCCTGATCCCGCGTTCGATGTTGCTCAAGCAAGTGTTCAATCAGATCAACATCGACGGCGGCGAACTGGTACAGCGCATCGAACTGCTGGAGACCCAGGGCGACAGCACCGTGCTACGCATGCAAGACAGCACCCGCCACCAACCCTTGAGCGATGCGGAACAACATGACTTTGCCAAGTGAACGCAGGCTCCCCTGGCTGTTCCTGATCCTGCTGCTGGCAGTGCTCGCACTCGGCGGTTGGCAATGGCGTGATGGCGCCCCTTTGTCGGCCAACCTGATGGAGCTGGTGCCCGGTACCACGCCAGATGCCCTGGAGCAGCGTGCCGAACAGCGCATGCAAGAACCGTTGAACCGGGAAATACTGGTGCTGGTCGGCCACAAAGACCGAACGCAAGCCATCGCCATGGCCCAACAGCTTGGCAACCAATGGCAGGCCAGCGGCCTGTTCGAAAAGGTCCAGTGGACCCTGCAAGCGGACCTGCCGGCCCTGCGTGCGCAGTTGCTGCAAGGTCGCCTGGCGATGCTGTCGACGGCTGACCGGCAGTTGCTGATCGAACATCCCGATGCATTCATCCAGCAGCGGGTCCAGGCGCTGTTCGATCCCTTCGGCGGCTTCAGCCTGGTGCCCAGCCAGGAGGACTGGCTGGGCCTGACCGGACGTATCCAGAACAGCCAGCCGCAACACGGTGCCGTGCAACTGGACATCGGCAGCGGGGCATTGATCGCCGATGCCGACGGCAAGAGCTGGGTATTGCTGCGGGCGCGCACTACCGGCAATGCCTTCGACATGAACTTGCCACTGCAAGTGGCCGACCTGCTCAAACACAGTCGCGAAGCAGCGGCCAGGGATGACGTGCAGCTACTCGCGGCCAGTGGGTTGCTGTATGCCGCGGCCGGCCAGCAACAAGCCACCCAGGAGATGACCTGGGTCGGGGGTGGCGCCACCCTGGGCATTTTCTTGCTGCTGTTGCTGGCGTTTCGCCGCTGGCGAGTGTTGCTGGCGTTCGTTCCGGTGCTGGTGGGCATGCTGTTTGGCGCGGTGGCCTGCGTGGCCCTGTTCGGCCACATGCATGTGATGACCCTGGTGCTCGGCTCAAGCCTGATAGGCGTGGCGGTGGACTACCCGTTGCACTACCTGTCCAAGAGCTGGCGCCTGAAACCGTGGCACAGCTGGCCAGCCTTGCGCCTGACCCTGCCGGGGCTGACCCTGAGCCTGATCACCAGTTGCATCGGCTACCTGGCCCTGGCCTGGACCCCCTTCCCGGCCCTGACCCAGATTGCCGTGTTCTCCGCCGCCGGACTGCTCGGCGCCTACCTGTCGGCGGTGTGTCTGCTGCCAGCGCTGCTCAAGGGCGTCGACCTGCGTCCGGCCCATTGGCCGCTGCGGGTCTGCGAGGCGCTGCTGAGCCTGCGTGAAGCGTTGCTCCAGCGTTTTCGTACGCCCGTCTTGCTCGGGCTACTGATTGCCTTTTGCATCGGCGGCCTGTTGCAACTCCAGACCCGCAACGATATTCGTCAATGGGTCAGTGCGCCCCAGCAACTGACCGATGAAGCCCAGGCCATTGCCCGCATCACCGGCCATCAACCCACCAGCCAGTTCTTCCTGGTGCGCGCGGCCAACCAGGAACAACTGCTCGAACGCCAAGGCGCCCTGAGCGACCGCCTGGAGCAATTGGTCAACCTGGACAAACTCGATGGCTATCTGGCACTCGATCAACTGAGCGGCTCGGCGAGCGAACAGCAACAGGTGCGCACGGCACTGAACAAACTGCCGCAGTTCTGGCAGCCACTGCTTGAACTGGGGATTCCGGCCGAGGCGCTGCAAGCCGAACTGGCCGCCTTGCAGGCGCTGCCCGTCGAAGACATCGATGCCGCGCTGCGTGGCCCGCTGGCGGAGCCTTATCGCGCCCTGTGGCTGGGCCCGACGGACGAAGGCGTGGCGGCGATCACCAGCCTGCAAGGCCTGAACGATCCCGCCTTGTTGAGAGTGCAGGCCCAGGACTTGCCGGGTGTGGTGCTGGTGGATCGCCTCGGCGAACTGAACACGGTTTTCGCCAAGACCCAAATCAGCGCCGCCGAACTGAAGCTCGCCTCCTGCGTGCTGATCGTGCTGGTGCTGGTGGCGCCATTTGGCTTCGGTGGCGCACTGCGGATCGTCGCCCTGCCGCTGCTGGCGGCCTTGTGCAGCCTGGCCAGCCTCGGCTGGCTGGGACAACCCTTGACCCTGTTCAGCCTATTCGGCTTGCTACTAGTCACGGCGATCAGCGTCGATTACGCCATCCTGATGCGTGAGCAGGTCGGCGGTGCGGCGGTGAGTCTGCTGGGCACCTTGCTGGCGGCCGCCACCACTTGGCTGTCGTTCGGGCTGCTGGCCGTGTCCAGCACCCCGGCAGTGAGCAACTTCGGCTTGTCCGTGAGCCTCGGCCTGGCGTTCAGCTTCATGCTCGCGCCCTGGGCCCGACAGGCCCATGCCGCCCCGGTCACGGAGTCGCTCGTATGATGGTCGCGCTGTTCTGGCTGCTGGCCCTGGCGCTGTTCGCCATCGCCACCCGTGTCGGCCGTCACTTCGGCCTGATTCCGATCGTCAGCCAGTTGCTGCTGGCAACCTTCGGCCTGCCACTTTTAATGTATGGCTGGATCGAACCTGACTGGCAGCTCAGCGGCGCCGACCTGATCGCCCCGACCTGGCTGAAAAATCTCTACAGCCTGGGTTTCGCCTTGCTGCTGGGGCATATCCTCAGCGACGTGATCGACCTGCGGCTGGATCGCCAGAGCCTGAAGATCGCCCTGCCCAGTTTCTGCATCCCTTTCGCCTGCGGCCTGGCCACGGCTGTCTGGCTGCTGCCGGCGCAACCCTGGATCAGTTCACTGGCCGTCGGCCTGTTGTTCGCCATCACCGCGATCCCGGTGCTCTACCTGTACCTGCGCCACATCAACTACCCACTGGATGCGGCCCGGCGCCTGGTACAGACCGCCATCCTCATCGACCTCACCTGTTGGACACTGTTCGCCGTCGCCCAGGGCAGCCTGCACCTGAGCAGCCTGTTGCTGCCACTGGCCGGTGCCTGCCTGCCGCTGGTGCTACGGCTGCTGCGCCTGCGCCAACCGTTGGTGCATAGCGCAGGCTTCTTCCTGCTGCTGGTGGTGGCCGAGCATTACAAGCTCAATGCGCTGATTTTTGGTATTGGCTACCTGCTGTGCATGGCCGCGCTCAAGGTACCGCTGGTACTGCCATTGCCGACGGTGTGGATGAGCCGCCTGCAAACCTGGATCGCCATCCCGCTGATCCTTACGTTCGGTATCGTGCAGATCAACGTGCACAGCGCCCTGGACAGCCTCGGCTGGCTGCAACTGTCGGCGCTGCTAGTGTTTCCGATTGCCAGTAAACTGCTGGGTAACTGGCTGGGACTGGGCTGGGCCGGACGCTCTTTCGAAGGCGCCAGTCGCTGGCGGGAAAGTGTGCTGCTGAACATTCGCGGATTGAGCGAGATCGTCTTCCTCAATCTGCTGCTGCAACAACAACTCATCAGCCCGGCGCTGTACTTCGCGCTGATGCTGATGGGGCTGATCGCCACCCTGCTGCCGGCACTCGTCGGCATGCACCGTACGCCTCTGAAAATCGCCGCCCCGGCCAGGAGTCCTCGTGCCAATCATTGAAATGGAACGTCGTCAGGTAGTGATCATCGGTGCCGGCCCATCCGGCGCCATTGCCGCAGCGCTGCTCAAGCGCAAGGGGCACGATGTGCTGGTGATCGAACGCCAGCATTTTCCCCGGTTCTCCATCGGCGAAAGCCTGCTGTCCCATTGCCTGGATTTCGTCGAGGAAGCCGGCATGCTCGAGGCGGTGAACGCCGCCGGATTCCAGCTCAAGACCGGCGCGGCATTCGCCTGGGGCGAGCGCTACAGTGCGTTCGATTTCGGCGACACCTTCACCCCGGGCAAACCGACCACTTTCCAGGTGCAACGCGCCGATTTCGACAAGCTGCTGGCCGATCAGGCCGCCCTGCAAGGCGTGGAAATCCGCTATGGCGAAACCCTGGTCGACGTTGACATCGAATGCCCCAAGCCGCATCTGAACGTGCAACGCGAGGACGGCAGCCAGTACCTGGTCGAAGCCGACTTCATCCTCGACGCCAGCGGCTACGGCCGGGTGCTGCCACGTCTGCTGGATCTGGAGGCCGCATCGAATTTCCCGGTGCGCCAGGCGGTGTTCACCCACGTCGAGGACCACATCGACTGCCCGACGTTCGAGCGCGAGAAGATCCTCATCACCACCCACCCGACGCAGCGCGACATCTGGTTCTGGACCATCCCCTTCAGCAATGGCCGCTGCTCGGTCGGCGTGGTCGCGGCGGCCGAGCATTTCCAGGGTCGCACCGACAACCTGGACGATTGCCTGCGCGGCTTCATCGCTGAGACACCGAGCCTCGCCCGCGTACTGGAAAACGCCGTGTGGGACACCGAGGCCAGGACCATCGGCGGCTACTCGGCCAACGTCAAGACCCTGCACGGCCCAGGCTTTGCCTTGCTGGGCAACGCTGCCGAGTTCCTGGACCCAGTGTTCTCCTCCGGCGTGACCATCGCCATGCGTTCGGCCAGCATGGCCGCTGGCGTACTGCACCGTCAGTTGCAAGGTGAAGCGGTCGACTGGCAGCGCGAATTTGCCGAGCCGCTCAAGCGCGGGGTCGACACCTTCCGCTGCTATGTCGAGGGTTGGTACAACGGCACCTTCCAGGATGTGATTTTCTATCAGGGCGGCGCCGCGGATATACGTCGCATGATCAGTTCGATCCTCGCCGGCTATGCCTGGGATGAGCGCAATCCGTTCGTCAGTGAGGCCAAGCGTCGACTGAACATGATTTCGAAAATCTGTGCAGGGGACGCCACATGAATGGCCTGGTCGCCCGTAAACCGCTGGCAGGCAGGCGTTGATGATTCGCCTGTTGCTGGTGTGCTGTGCCCTGCTGCTGAGCGCCTGCGCCAGCCAGCCGCCGCTGCCCGAAGCAAACCCGACCCTGCAGTTGCCCCTGCAACTGCACATTGAGCGCGAGGAAAACCAGCAACGCCTGGACTGGCTGCTGGTGATCCAGCGCGAGGATGCAGGTCTTCGCTGGTCAATGATGGATCCCTTGGGAATTCCCCAGGCCCGCCAGCGTCTGATTGACCGACAATGGCAAGCCGATGGGCTGCTGCCGCCCAACCCGCAAGCCCGGGAGCTGTTTGCCGCCTTGCTGTTTGCCCTGACCCCGCCAGGCGAGTTGCACGCCAACTATCCCGCCGCCTGGCAGCATGGCGCGCAACGATCCCTGCCCGCGCGCTGGGAAGTCCGCTATACACAACCCATGAGCTTTGAATTGAAACTGCCAAATGGCCCGACCTATCACGTCACGCCGCTGCACGAGCCCACGCCATGACTGCCTACCTCAACGCCCTCGGGCTGATTTGCAGCCTGGGCCGCACGCAACACGAAGTGGCCGGCAACCTGTTTGCCGGTGACTGCTCGGGCATGCGCGCCGAGGCCGGCTGGGTCCCCCAGCGTTCGCTGCCGGTGGCCGCGGTCAGGGGCGAACTGGCAGCGATCCCGGCTGCACTGGGCCTGCACGCCACCCGCAACAACCAGTTGCTGCTGGAAGCCGCGCTGCAAATTCGCGATGACATCGAGCAGGCGATCCAGACCTATGGCCGTGACCGAATCGGCATCGTTCTGGGCACCAGCACGTCGGGCATCGAGGAAGCCAGCCAGGGCCTGGCCCAGTACCTGCGTGAGCATCAGTTCCCCGCCAGCTATGATTATCGACAGCAAGAGCTCGGGGCCCCGGCCAACTTCCTCGCCGACTGGCTTGAAGTGAGCGGCCCGGCCTATGTGATCTCCACCGCCTGCACCTCCAGCGCCCGCGCGTTGATGAGTGCCCAGCGCCTGCTGGACCTGGGGCTGTGCGACGCGGTGGTGTGCGGCGGCGTCGACAGCTTGTGCAAGCTGACGCTCAACGGTTTCTCGGCACTGGAAGCGGTGTCCGGGCAGCGCTGCAATCCGTTTTCCGTCAACCGCAGTGGTATCAACATCGGCGAAGCGGCAGCGCTGTTCCTGATGAGCAAGCGTACCGGCGACAGCCCGGCCATTGCCCTGCTCGGCGCGGGCGCCAGTTCCGATGCCCACCATATTTCCGCGCCGGAACCCGGCGGCCGCGGTGCCCTGCAAGCCATGAACAAAGCCCTGGCTCGCGCCGGCCTGCAGCCCGGGCAAATCGACTATCTGAACCTGCATGGCACCGCCACCCAACACAACGATGCCATGGAGAGCCTGGCAGTGGCGACCCTGTTTCCGGCCGGCATACCCTGCTCCTCGACCAAGCCGATGACCGGACACACCCTCGGCGCCGCCGGCGCACTGGAAGCGGCGTTCTGCTGGTTGAGCCTGAGCCCGGGCAACCACGAGCATGCCCTGCCCCCCCACGTCTGGGATGGCCAGCCCGACCCCGCATTGCCGCCACTGAAATGGGTGACCCCGGCCGATCGCCTGGCGTCCATTGCACCTCGCTACCTGATGAGCAACTCGTTCGCCTTCGGTGGCAACAACGTCAGCCTGATTATCGGAGACGCCCCATGATTGACTGGCCGATCGCCGAGCTGGTGCCCCACGCCGGGGACATGATCCTCATCGAGCAGATACTGGGGTTCGACGCTGAACAGATTCAAACCCGGCTCACCGTCAGGCCTGACGGGTTGTACAGCCTCCCGGACGGCAGCCTGCCAGCCTGGGTCGGCATCGAGTTGATGGCCCAGAGCGTGGCCGCCTACGCCGGTTGCCATGCCCGTCAACGCGGCAATCCCGTGGAGCTGGGTTTCCTGCTCGGCACCCGCAAGTTCGAATGCAACGTGGAATGCTTCCCGGCGGGCACCGAGCTGACCATTCATGGAACACGCTCGTTGGAAGACGACAACGGCATGGGCATATTCGAATGCCACATCACTGCCCCGGGCATCCACGCCAGCGCCCGGCTGAACGTGTTCCGGCCACCACAGCCAGCTCACTATCTGAATCAACCCAAGGAGTCGAGTGATGACTGAATCCGTACTGGTCACCGGCTCCAGCCGTGGCATTGGCCGCGCTATCGCCCTGCGCCTGGCTCAAGCCGGGCATGACATCGTGTTGCACTGCCGCAGCGGCCTGACCGAAGCCGCCGCCGTGCAGTCCGAGATTCAGGCGCTGGGCCGCAACGCGCGCATTCTGCAGTTCGACGTCTCCGACCGGGCCGCGTGCAAGGCCATCCTTGAAGCCGATGTCGACACCCACGGTGCTTATTACGGGGTGGTGCTCAACGCCGGCCTGACCCGCGACGGTGCCTTTCCCGCCCTGAGCGAAGACGATTGGGATGTGGTGATGCGCACTAACCTCGACGGTTTCTACAATGTGCTGCATCCGGTGATGATGCCGATGATCCGGCGTCGCGCTGCCGGACGGATTGTCTGTATCACCTCGGTTTCCGGGTTGATCGGCAATCGCGGACAGGTCAACTACAGCGCCTCCAAGGCCGGCCTGATCGGCGCGGCAAAAGCATTGGCGATTGAGCTGGGCAAGCGCAAAATCACTGTCAACTGTGTCGCCCCCGGCCTGATCGACACCGCGATGCTCGATGACCACGTGCCGTTGGAAGACCTGATGAAAATGATCCCCGCACAACGCATGGGCACCCCGGAAGAAGTCGCCGGCGCGGTGAACTTCCTGATGTCGGCGGAAGCCTCGTACATCACCCGGCA
The DNA here is from genome assembly GCF_058789115.1 of Pseudomonas sp. FW300-N1A1. Lineage (NCBI taxonomy): Bacteria > Pseudomonadati > Pseudomonadota > Gammaproteobacteria > Pseudomonadales > Pseudomonadaceae > Pseudomonas > Pseudomonas sp. FW300-N1A1. The sequence continues at coordinate 139,225 of NZ_JBYTBK010000007.1, forward strand.
GGTGCTGGCCGTCAATGGAGGCCTGTGTTGATGAAACGTGTTGTCGTCACCGGCATGGCCGGCATCACGTCCCTGGGCAACGATTGGGCGACCATCTCGGGGCACTTCAGGGCCAACCGCAGTGGCGTCCGCCGCATGGATGAGTGGGATCGTTTTACCGAGCTCAACACGCGCCTGGCCGCACCCATCGATGACTTCAAGGTGCCGGCGCACTGGACCCGCAAACAGTTGCGCAGCATGGGCAGGGTTTCACGCCTGGCCGTGGGCGCGGCTGAGCGCGCGCTGGCCGACGCCGGCCTGCTGGGCGACGAGTCGATCAAGGACGGGCGCATGGGCGTTGCCTGCGGCTCATCCACCGGCAGCACCGACGAGATCAAGGCCTTCGGCAATATGCTGCTCAACTCGGTGGCCGAAGGCCTGAACGCCAACTCCTACGTCCGCATGATGCCCCACACCACCGCGGCCAATATCAGCATCTTCTTCGGCCTCACCGGGCGCTTGATCCCGACGTCCAGTGCCTGCACCAGCGGCAGCCAGGGCATCGGCTACGCCTACGAGGCGATCAAGTTCGGCCGGCTGCCCCTGATGCTCGCCGGCGGTGCCGAAGAGCTGTGTCCGACCGAGGCCATGGTGTTCGACGCGCTCTACGCCACCAGTTTGAAAAATGACACCCCACAATCCAGCCCGCGCCCCTACGACAGCGCCCGCGATGGCCTGGTGATCGGCGAAGGCGGCGGCATGCTGGTGCTTGAAGAGCTTGAGCACGCCCTGGCCCGTGGCGCCCATATCCACGCGGAACTCGTCGGTTTTGGCAGCAACGCCGACGGTCAGCACACCACTCGGCCGGAACAAGCCACCATGCGTCGAGCCATGGAACTGGCGCTGGAAGACGCGGGACTGAAACCTTCCGATATCGGCTACGTCAATGGTCACGGCACCGCCACCGAGCAGGGCGATATCGCCGAAACCCTGGCCACCAGCAGCCTGTTCGGCAACCGCATGCCCATCAGCTCGCAAAAGAGCTTCCTCGGCCACACCCTGGGCGCCTGCGGTGCGCTGGAGTCCTGGTTCAGCATCGAGATGCTCAACAGTGACCAGTACGCCCACACACTCAACCTCGACAACGTCGACCCGCAGTGTGGCGCACTGGACTACCTGCGCGGCGAGTTCAGGCAGATGAGTAACCAGTACGTGATGAACAATAATTTTGCGTTTGGCGGGGTGAATACTTCGCTGGTATTCAAGCGCTGGTCGTAACACCAGAAACGACAAAGGGCGCCTTTCGGCGCCCCTTCACAGACAGATCGGCTTGTCATCACCCTTTACCTGTCTGGCTCTGCGATGGCTGGTTGACCAGGATCCTCAGAGTCTCACAAGCCCCTTGCGGGAACCTGTGCAGTATTGCCCGAAATGGAGTCTCGGACAACTGATAGCAACTCGCCTGCCTGTGCCAAATTCGACAGCATCACAAGCCCAGCGCCCTGCGCACCGCAACTTTGATGGCATAAAACTCATCTGTTTCAAGTTGTGAAATGACGTACACACGCTTTCCTTGGCGATCACGACTCTTGATTCGATCGAGCCTGGAGAGGCTGACTGTCGCGACCATATCGCATTTTGCCCAGCAGGTCGGGCTCGCTCCCTGCAAATGACTGGACAGCTCCAGATGGTGTTCAAGCACACAGTCTGGAGCGGTTGTACTCAGCGGAACAACTGTCACCAACAAGCGGTTGCTCCTGTGCTTTCGTATGACGACAACAGGTCGGACCTTGACCATCTCAGGAACTTCATAACCTCTGAAGTCACATATCAGCACACTGCCTTCCTTGGGTTGATATTGAAGTGGCATCCGTGGCACTCGGCTAAAGAAATCGATTCTGCGCAAGAATAGGGAAAACCACTAAGTTCAATCCATTACTTGAAATGTCCTAAGTGCGACGACTTGCTCACGAATTCACTTCTTCAACCTTGCGCGTTAACAACCCCACAAACGCCTTGGCCATCGGCGATTTCTGGTCCTTGCGCTGCACCAGCCACACCGCCGACATCGCCAGCGGGTCGAGCAAGGGGCGGTAGACCACGCCGTCGATGCGCATCCGCTGGTAGGACGCGGGCAACACCGATACACCCAGACCTGCGGCCACCAGGCCGATGATGGTCATGGCCTCGCCGGCCTCCTGGGCGAAGTGCGGGCTGAACCCGGCGTCCCGTGCCAAGCTCAGCAGTTGCGCGTAAAGGCCGCTGCCGTAGCTGCGCGGGAAGAACACGAACGGCTCATTGGCCAGCGCCGACAGGAACACGCCCTCCTCGCTGCCTACCGACAGCGGGTCCTTGGAGCTGAGCACCGCCACCAGCGGCTCACGTGTCAGCTCGACCACCTCCAGCGAATCCGGCAGCGGCAACGGCCGCATGATTCCGACCTGGATCGACTCATCCACCAGCGCATCGGCGACCTGGGTGCTGCTCATTTCCCGCAGGTTCAGGTGCACGGCCGGGAAGCGCTGGCGAAACGAGAAGATGGCCTGGGGGATGGTCGAGTTGAACGGTGCGGATGAGGTGAAGCCAATCTTCAACTCTCCCAGCTCGCCGAGTTGGGCGCGGCGGGCCACATCGGCGGCTTTGTCGACCTGGGCCAGCACCAGCCGCGCCTCTTCAAGGAACAGCCGACCGGCCTCACTGAGCTCGACCCGACGATTGGTACGCTCGAACAAGCGGGCACCGACTTCCTGCTCCAGCACCTGGATCTGCTGACTCAGGGGAGGCTGGGAGATGCCCAGGACCTGTGCAGCGCGGCCGAAATGCAGTTCTTCGGCGACGGCGATGAAGTAGCGCAGATGACGCAATTCCATGAAAACCCCATTAGGTCGTAAAAGCTCTCAAACAGGTCGAACAATATATTGGATAGAAATATTAGCCACCTATATGATTTTTTCATTGCCCGCCCGGCTGTGCGCTCCCGAGGTCCCCCGTGAAAACTGCTGTCGCTCCACTCGCCCATGAAATACCGCCTGCCGCTCTGGACGATGGGGTCGCCCAACTGAACGAGGTGTACATCGAAAAAGGCACCCCGATGTTCATGCGCACCGTGCTGGCGCTGTTCAGTGGCGGCTTCGCCACCTTCGCCCTGCTCTATTGCGTACAGCCGATGATGCCGCTGTTCTCCCATGAGTTTTCGATCAACGCCGCGCAGAGCAGCCTGATCCTGTCGGTGGCCACCGGGATGCTCGCCATCGGCCTGCTGGTCACCGGCCCCATCTCCGACCGTATCGGCCGCAAGCCGGTGATGGTGGCGGCCCTGTTTGCCGCTGCGCTGTGCACTATCGCCAGCGCCATGATGCCGACCTGGGAGGGGATTCTGCTGATGCGTGCCTTGACCGGCCTGTCCCTGAGCGGGCTGGCGGCGGTGGCCATGACGTACCTGAGCGAAGAGATTCATCCGCAACACATCGGCTTGGCGATGGGCCTGTATATCGGCGGCAACGCCATTGGCGGGATGTGCGGCCGATTGATCGTTGGCGTGCTGATCGACTTCGTCAACTGGCACACGGCGATGCTGGTGATCGGCGGCCTGGCACTGATCGCGGCCGCGGTGTTCTGGAAGATCCTTCCTGAGTCACGCAACTTCCGCTCACGCTCGATGCACCCGCGCAGCCTGCTCGAAGGTTTCACCATGCACTTTCGCGATGCCGGCCTGCCGTTGCTGTTCCTTGAGGCCTTTGTACTGATGGGCGCGTTCGTCACCTTGTTCAACTACATCGGCTATCGCCTGCTGGCCGCGCCGTACCACATGGACCAGGCGTTTGTCGGCCTGCTGTCTGTGGTTTACCTGTCGGGCATCTACAGCTCAGCGAAAATCGGCTCGCTGGCCGACCGGCTGGGGCGGCGCAAAGTGCTCTGGGCAACCATCGTGCTGATGCTCGCCGGCCTGGCCGTGACCATGCTCAACCCGTTGCCGCTGGTGATCATCGGCATGCTGATCTTCACCTTTGGCTTCTTCGGCGCACACTCGGTGGCTAGCAGCTGGATCGGCCGCCGCGCCACCAAAGCCAAGGGCCAGGCCTCGTCGCTGTACCTGTTCAGCTATTACGCCGGCTCCAGCATCGCCGGTACCGCAGGCGGCGTCTTCTGGCACCTGGGTGGCTGGAACGGGATCGGTCTGTTTATCGGCGGATTGCTGCTGGTTGCCTTGTGGGTGGCACTGAAACTGGCGAAGTTGCCGACGCTGGCAGAAAGCGCCAGAGCCTGACGCAAAAAGGGCCGCAGAGCGGCCCTTGGGAAGAAGCGATGTCTCAGTTGATGATCTCCAGCAGATCGACATCGATCTCACGCTTGATCAAGCCCTTCTCCACTTCACCGGTCAGCTTGACCCGGGTCTTGTCGTTGAAGGCGACGGCTGGCAGGTCTTCATTATCGATTTCGACCGTCACGGTGCCTGTGGCGTCCTTGAATTCGTACTTGTCGTCGTTGTTCAGCTTCTTGACCACGAAGCCCTGCAGGACCACCGGGGTGTCGTCAGCGGCATCGTTGGCGGCGGCCACCGTGGTCACCACCTCGGCCCCAGGACCGGTGTAGCCGGCAGCCAAGGCAGCGGTACTGAACAGCGGGGCAATCAGCAGAGCGAGGTAACGAGCTTTCATGGGGATGATTCCGTGTTGATTTCGATGGCCCCAGCATAATCAGGCTCGCTGAATTGAAACTTAATCCGCGCCCATGAAAACGCCCGGCATCGGCCGGGCGTTTTGCTCATCCGTTCACGATTACTCGTGGTACTGCGCCGACAACTCGTGCACCGCGCGCAGGAAGGCGCCAGCGTGTTCCGGGTCGACTTCCGGGGTGATGCCGTGGCCGAGGTTGAACACATGGCCGCTGCCTTTGCCGTAGCTGGCCAGGATGCGCCCGACTTCGGTGCGGATCGCTTCTGGCTTGGCGTAGAGCACGGTAGGGTCCATGTTGCCTTGCAGGGCCACCTTGCTGCCGACGCGGTCACGGGCGCTGCCGATGTCGCAGGTCCAGTCCAGGCCCAATGCATCAGCGCCAGCGTCAGCGATGCTTTCCAGCCACAGGCCACCGTTCTTGGTGAACAGGATCACAGGCACTTTGCGGCCTTCGTGCTCACGGATCAGGCCGCTGACGATTTTGCGCATGTAGGCCAGGGAGAATTCCTGGTATGCCGCCGCCGAGAGGCTGCCGCCCCAGCTGTCGAAGATCTGTACCGCTTGCGCACCGGCCATGATCTGGCCGTTGAGGTAGCTGGTGACCGTCTGCGCGAGCTTGTCCAGCAGCAGGTGCAAGGCTTGCGGGTTGTCGTAGAGCATGGTTTTGGTCTTGCGGTAGTCTTTCGACGAGCCGCCTTCGACCATGTAGGTGGCCAGGGTCCATGGGCTGCCGGCAAAGCCGATCAGCGGCACGCGGCCGTTCAGTTCGCGGCGGATGGTGCTGACCGCGTCCATCACGTAGCCGAGGTCTTTGTGCGGATCAGGAATCGGCAGGGCTTCGATGTCGGCCATCGTGCTGACGACTTTCTTGAAGCGCGGACCTTCGCCGGTCTCGAAGTACAGGCCTTGGCCCATAGCATCGGGGATGGTCAGGATATCGGAGAACAGGATCGCCGCATCCAGCTGTGGATAACGGTCGAGCGGCTGCATCGTGACTTCGCAAGCGAACGATGGGTTCATGCACAGGCTCATGAAGTCGCCGGCCTTGGCACGGCTGGCGCGGTATTCAGGCAGGTAGCGACCGGCCTGACGCATCATCCACACGGGCGTGACGTCTACGGGTTGCTTGAGCAGGGCGCGAAGGAAACGGTCGTTCTTCAGGGCAGTCATGTCGGCATCCGGAAAAAAAGTGCGGGCATTTTCTCAGAGCGCGACGCAAAAGGCACGGTTGCAGGTCAGCCTTTTGTCTATCGGGTCAATTTGTCGCGGTGGAATGCAGTATTTGCCTCACCACAAAGCGACTGTGGGAGATTCTATGTTTGAGGGGAAGCTCCAATAACTGAGTTTGGGTGGTATTCGCTCTGGTTTTTCATCAGGGC
>NZ_JBYTBK010000008.1:0-144175 GCF_058789115.1 Pseudomonas sp. FW300-N1A1
GCCGAAAACTGCGTAACTCTTTGTTTACCAAGGAGTTTTCCGTTTCGACTGCGCCGGAAGTGGGGCGAATTATAGACTTCCAGAATCTGCCGTCAAGGGTTAATTACGCTTTTGTTGCAGAAGGTGTTTTTCGAGCTTTAAGACGAGGGATTCGACGGACTACAGGTGGCAAGCGAAGCATTAACAGCAAACCACCTATAGATGCATAAACAGCCCACTCCTTCAGATCAGCGCGAACGATCCACAGCATATGCAGCAATCCAAGCCCGAGAATCACATAGACCAGCCGATGCAGTTTCTTCCAGCGAACCCCCAAACGTCGCTGGCTATAGCGATTGGATGTCACCGCCAACGCCAACAGACAGAGAAACCCCAACGTGCCGACAATAATGTACGGGCGCTTTTGCAGCTCAACACCCAACTGCGACCAATCAAAGCCAAGGATAAACGCCGTATAACCGCTCAGATGCAGAACCACATAAGCGAAACACCACAACCCTAACTGCCGCCGGACAGCAATCCACCCCGCCCAACCGGTGATTTTCTGCAAAGGCGTCATGCTTAACGTAATCAGCAACAGTACAAGCGTGCCCAGACCCAACCGATCAACCAGCACCTTGCCAGGATCAGGCCCCAACACATCCCCCCAGGCTTGGTACAACCAGAGCAGCGGCCACACTGCAGCCGCTATGAAGACACCCATACGCCAGAACGGATATCGCATCAGTAGTTCTTCCTCAGATCGAGCCCTGCATATAAAGAAGCGACCTCATCCGAGTAGCCGTTGAACATCTGCGTGTCACGCACGTTGGGCTTGAACAGCCCGCTCGGCAAACGTCTCTCCCGGGCCTGGGTCCAGCGCGGATGATCAACTGTCGGATTCACGTTTGCGTAAAAACCATATTCATCGGCCGCAATACTCTGCCAAGTGGTTTTCGGCTGCTCGCTGACCAGACTGATACGCACGATGGATTTGACGCTCTTGAACCCATACTTCCACGGCACCACCAAACGCAATGGCGCGCCATTCTGATTAGGCAGTTCACGCCCATACATCCCGACCGCCAGAATCGCCAATGGATTCATCGCTTCATCCAGGCGCAGCCCTTCGACATAAGGCCAGTCGATCAGGGCGAACCCAGAGCGCTGCCCCGGCATACTCTTGGGATCCTGCAAGGTTTCAAAGCGGATGTATTTGGCCTTGGAGGTCGGCTCGACCTGATTGAGCAATGCCGAGATGGGAAAACCAATCCAGGGAATCACCATCGACCAGGCTTCTACGCAGCGCAGACGATAGATGCGCTCCTCCAACTGATACGGTTTCATGAAGTCTTCCAGCGCATATCGACCGGGCTTACCCACTTCCCCGTCCACCACCACACTCCATGGCTCGGTTTTCAGAGCGCCAGCGTTGGCGGCCGGGTCACCTTTGTCGGTGCCGAACTCATAGAAGTTGTTGTAGTGGGTTGCATCCTTGAATGGTGTGATCGCCTCGTCCTTGACGTTGACCGCGCCCCATTGGGTAGAAGGAAGCTTCTCGGCAAACCAGAGAGGCGCCTTGCCAGGCTCAACATTCGCATAACGCGCGACATCACCGGCACTGGCCCAACGCGGCAGACTGCTCACGGCCAAACCGGCAACAGCGGCACCGAGAACGTTACGACGAGAGAGGTAGAGGGATTCGGGCGTGACGTCCGACTCATGGCAGTCGGACGGCTTGGGGAACTTGAATAACATGGCAACTCCGCAGCATTGGAGGACAGATGCACCAATAGACTGCGGAGTATGGGGGAAATTACATCACTCGACGTTTTTGTGACGACGAAGGTGCAACAGGTACTGCACCGGACCGGACGCGGCGTAAACGAGGAATACCAGCAGCAAAATGCGTGGCGGATCACTGAAGACCACTGCAAACACCAGCACCACCGCCAGAATCGCCACGAAAGGTACGCGCCCTTTCAAGTCCAGCTCCTTGAAGCTGTTGTACTTGATGTTGCTGACCATCAGCATGCCAGCCGCCGCCACCATCAGCGCCACCAGGAACGACATCTTGGAGCCCTGGATGCCGTAGTCACTGAAGGCCCAGACGATCCCGGCAACCACACCGGCAGCCGCCGGGCTGGCCAGGCCAATGAAGTAACGCTTGTCCGCCGTACCGACCTGGGTATTGAAGCGCGCCAGACGCAACGCCGCACCCGCGACATAGATGAAGGCAACCATCCAGCCGACCTTGCCCATGTCGCCCAGCGCCCAGCCGAATGCCAGCAGGGCCGGCGCGACACCAAAGGCCACCATGTCCGACAGTGAGTCGTACTCGGCACCAAACGCGCTTTGCGTATTGGTCATGCGTGCAACCCGGCCATCGAGGCCGTCCAGCACCATGGCGACGAAGATGGCGATTGCCGCGAAAGCAAAGTACTTGCTTGCGCCGGCAGCATCACCGGCACTCAAGGCACTCTGGGCGCTCATGGAGTTGATGATGGAATAGAAACCCGCGAACAGGTTCGCAGTGGTGAACAGATTGGGCAGCAGATAGATGCCACGATGCCGGACTTTACGGCCTTCAGCATCATGCCCTTCTTCGACATGCTCATCGATCGGTAGCAGGCTATCGGCGTCAGAGGCCTTGTTTGGCTCTTCGGGACGTTCGCTCATGGACATTACCTTGCAACGGTGTGGATAGTTTCGACAGGTGTCTGCGGCAACGGTTCGTAGCGCAAACGATGCAGCTTTATACCAGAACCAGCCATCCAAACGAAAAAACGCGGCCTAAGCCGCGTTTTTCGTACTCATTCGCGACTCAGTTTTTAGCTTTGTCGACGATTTTGTTGGCGCCGATCCACGGCATCATCGAACGCAGTTGCTCGCCGATGATCTCGATGCCATGTGCAGCGTTGTTACGACGCTTGGCGGTCATCGAAGGATAGCCGGTAGCACCTTCGCTGATGAACATCTTGGCGTACTCGCCGTCCTGAATGCGTTTCAGGGCGTTGCGCATGGCCTGACGGGATTCGGCGTTGATCACTTCAGGGCCGGTCACGTACTCGCCGTACTCGGCGTTGTTGGAGATCGAGTAGTTCATGTTGGCGATACCGCCTTCGTACATGAGGTCAACGATCAGCTTCAGTTCGTGCAAGCATTCGAAGTAGGCCATTTCTGGCGCGTAGCCAGCTTCAACCAGGGTTTCAAAACCGGCTTTGACCAGCTCAACGGTACCGCCGCACAGAACGGCTTGTTCGCCGAACAGGTCGGTTTCGGTCTCGTCCTTGAAGGTGGTTTCGATGATGCCGGTACGACCACCGCCAACGCCAGCAGCGTAGGACAGTGCAACGTTCTTGGCGTTGCCCGAAGCATCCTGGTAGATCGCGATCAGGTCAGGAATACCGCCGCCTTTGACGAACTCGGAACGCACGGTGTGGCCCGGGGCCTTCGGCGCGATCATGATCACGTCGAGGTCAGCGCGCGGAACAACCTGGTTGTAGTGGATCGCGAAGCCGTGGGAGAAGGCCAGGGTGGCGCCTTTCTTGATGTTCGGCTCGATTTCGTTCTTGTACAGGGCAGACTGGAACTCGTCCGGGGTCAGGATCATGACCAGGTCGGCAGCTGCAACAGCGGAAGCCACGTCAGTCACTTTCAGGCCGTGAGCTTCAGCCTTGGCAACGGTAGCCGAACCTTTACGCAGGCCAACGGTAACGTCAACGCCGGAATCTTTCAGGTTGCACGCTTGAGCGTGACCTTGGGAGCCGTAACCGATGATGGCAACTTTCTTGCCCTGGATGATGGACAGGTCGCAGTCTTTTTCGTAATAAACTTTCATGAAATTCCCCTATATATCCAGGCCGTTCAGGCCATTCGCTAATTTGGTTTAGATGCTAAGTACTTTGTCGCCGCGGGCAATACCGGTTACGCCGCTACGGACGGTTTCCAGGATCGAGGCGGTGCCAATGGACTGGATGAAGCTGTCGAGCTTGTCGCTGGTACCGGTCAGTTGAACGGTATACACGCTGGCGCTGACATCGACGATCTGCCCACGATAAATATCCGTAGTGCGTTTGATCTCGGCGCGCTGGGCACCGGTGGCCTTGACCTTGACCAGCATCAGCTCGCGCTCGATGTGCGCGCTTTCCGACAGGTCGACCAGCTTGACCACTTCGATCAGCTTGTTCAGGTTCTTGGTGATCTGCTCGATGATTTCATCATGGCCCACAGTGGTCAGCGTCAGGCGCGACAAGGTCGGGTCTTCGGTGGGTGCCACGGTCAGGCTTTCGATGTTGTAGTTGCGCTGCGAGAACAGGCCGACTACGCGAGACAAAGCGCCGGGTTCGTTTTCCAGAAGCAAGGAAATAATGTGCCGCATGATTAAGTACGCTCCGTCTTGCTCAGCCACATATCGCGCATGGAGCCGTCTTTGATCTGCATCGGGTAGACGTGCTCGCTGGTATCGACCGAAATGTCGAGTACCACCAGGCGATCCTTCATGGCGAACGCTTCCTCCATCTTCGACTTCAAATCCTTCGAATCGGTGATGCGCACTCCAACATGCCCATAAGCCTCGGCCAGCTTGACGAAGTCAGGCAGCGACTCCATGTACGAGTGCGAATGACGGCTGCCGTAACTCATGTCCTGCCACTGGCGAACCATGCCCAGAACACCGTTGTTCAGGATGACGATCTTCACCGGCAAACCATACTGCAGGCAGGTCGACAGTTCCTGAATGTTCATCTGGATACTGCCTTCGCCCGTTACGCAGGCAACGTCTGCATCCGGGAAGCTCAACTGGATGCCCATGGCCGCCGGGAAACCGAAGCCCATGGTGCCCAGGCCACCGGAGTTGATCCAGCGGTTAGGCTTGTTGAACTTGTAGTACTGCGCGGCGAACATCTGGTGCTGGCCCACGTCGGAGGTCACAAAGGCATCGCCCTTGGTCACTTCGCACAGGGTTTCGATCACGGTCTGCGGCTTGATCTTGCTGCCGTCGCCCTTGTCATAAGGGAACAGGCCGCGGTCGCCGCGCCATTCATCGACTTGTTTCCACCAGCTGGCAACGGACTCCTTGTTCGGGGTCTCGCCGATTTCCTTGAGGATCGCGACCATTTCAGTCAGGACACTTTCAACCGGACCCACGATCGGCACGTCGGCCTTGATGGTCTTGGAAATCGAAGCCGGGTCGATGTCGATGTGAATGATCTTGGCATTCGGGCAGAACTTGGCCGGGCCGTTGATCACGCGGTCATCGAAACGCGCACCGACCGCCAGGATCACGTCGGCGTGGTGCATGGCCAGGTTGGCGGTGTAGCTACCGTGCATGCCAAGCATGCCGATGAACTGACGGTCGGTGCCAGGATAGGCACCCAGGCCCATCAGGGTGTTGGTCACGGGCAGATTGAGCATTTGCGCAAGCTCGGTCAACGGCGCGGAGCCGCCACCGAGAATCACGCCGCCACCTGCGTACAACACAGGGCGCTTGGCCGCTAGGAGCATTTCTGCCGCCTTGCGGATTTGCCCGGAGTGACCGCGAACAGCCGGGCTGTAGGAGCGCAGCTTGGCTTTTTTCGGGAAGACGTATTCGAACTTCTCGGCCGGGTTGGTCATGTCTTTCGGGATATCGACAACGACAGGACCAGGACGACCGGATTGCGCCAGGTAGAACGCTTTCTTCATGACTTCCGGGATTTCCGACGCGTGCTTGATCATGAAGCTGTGCTTCACGATCGGCCGGGAGATACCGATCATGTCGGTTTCCTGGAACGCATCGGTGCCTACCATGGTGCTAGGCACCTGGCCGGAAATGATCACCATCGGAATGGAGTCCATGTAGGCCGTGGCAATACCGGTGATGGCGTTGGTTGCGCCCGGGCCGGAGGTAACCAGTACCACACCGGCTTTACCGGTGGCACGGGCATAGCCGTCAGCCATATGGGTCGCAGCCTGTTCGTGACGAACCAGGATGTGAGTCACTTCCGGTTCTTTGAACAGGGCATCGTATACATGAAGGAGAGCACCACCCGGGTACCCGTAGATATATTTGACGCCTTCGTCACGCAAAAAGCGGACGAGCATCTCACCGCCAGATAAAAGCTCCACGTTGTTCACCTCTAAAACGCCAGAATACCGCCCACATAAGGGGACGGGTCTTAATAGGTTTACTTCCCAGCAGAGCATGAGCGACGGTGGTCGCCGACTACGTCAGCACTGACTGAGCAAGTATTGGGATCGTCCCAAGTGTTGCGGGGCTTTCCCACCCAGCGCGAGGTAACGCGTTGCGGGTGTAACAGGTCGGCGCGGGTGTGCGCCTCATGATCTGCCGAGTGGGTCTGCTTCTGGCAGTCCCTCTACAGCGGACTTTGGATTCTTCTGTTTCGCCCTCTGCAAGTCAAGCCGTCAATGTGCTTAATTCGAACTAAGCGCATGAGAACGCAAGAAAAAACCTCTAAACCCCGGGTCGGATAACTTCAATTGCGCATTTTTGGCAAGGAAATGGCATGCGAACGCACAGGCGCACCCTCGCAGAGTGGATTTTCTTGAGGAATATGAAGGAACTGCCAGCGGGCGCTGGCAGTGTTCGCGTCAGCGAGAGGCGCTGATGAGCTGGTCGAATTCCTTGAGCAGGACCTGCAACTGCCGGTCCTTGCCCTGGAGACTGCGAGCGCCGAAGACCATCTCGGCCATCTCCTGAATACCCGAGGCATTGGGCAATGGCAGATCCTGCTCCAGGATCGCCTTCATGCGTGGCAGGAAGATCCATTGCAGCCACTGCTCAAATTCCAGGGTATCGACCGAGAAAGGCTCGACGCTGGATAGCGCGGCGGCGCTAGGCGGGACATCGTCCCACCAACCTTGAAGCCGCAGCTCACGCTCGATCAGCAACAATTGGTCGGCGATTTTCGAAAAACGGACATCCATCAGAGCGCAACCTTGGCTTTCTGGCGAGCCTGAGCAGCACCGGCGGCATCACCCTGCTTCTCGCGAGCCTCAGCGATCAGCGCCCACAGGCTGGCTTGCAGGTCAGGACGACCATTGGCAAGGGTCAGGCCACGACGGGCGAACTGCTCGGCTTGCGCGGCATCGCCCTGGGCCATACGCACCTGCGCCAGGCGATAGAGCACCTGCGGCTCGCGCGGGGCAACCCGCTGGGCACGCTCAAGGCTGGAAGAGGCACCATTGAGGTCACCGCTGGCCTGTTGCTGCTGGGCAGTGGTCAACAAGGCCAGCACCGGGCCGTCCAGCTGTTCATCGGCAGACAAGCCTCCGACGCCGCTGTTCGCCGAAGGAATCCCGCTTGGCGAGGACGGCATGCTGTAGCTGCCCTGGTTGATCGGCCCACTGTCGACCGGGCCCGGGGTAATCGGACCCGAACTGGCCGGGCCAGGCGTGATCGGCTGAGTACTGATCGGCGTCGATGTCGTTGCGCCGCCACCCGGCACCATCACCACCACGCCGGTATCGCCCTGGGGAATGGCCTGGGTCTGCGCTTGCGCCGGACGCGTCACGGTGCTTTTACGGAAGCCGCCATTGGCCGAGATACGCTCGCTGTTGGAAACGGTAGTCCCCGAATCGACCACCGGAATCGAGCCACGCTGCACCGAGGAGCAACCGCTGAGCAAAGCCAGAGCGGTCACCGTCACCGCTGGAATAAACCACTTGTTCACTTGAATCCCTCTTTGCTTAATTCATCCATCCCTTGACCCAATCCATCACCGAATCAACCGCGGGGTCTACGCCACCACAGGTGGCGCCGGGAGGTGGTTCACTGCCACGAATATACGGCATCTGGACGGCGCCAGGGCAGCTGGAGTCCGAGCCCTGCCCGGTACGCGAGTCGACCCAGGCCTGAACGATGTTGTCTGGCTGTGGCATATCCAGCGGTAGCGGGTCGGCCTTGCGCATGAAACTGGTCCAGACCTGCAGCGCACCAGTGGCACCGGTGAACGGCGTCTTGCCGTTGTCATCACGGCCCAGCCAGACCACCGCCAGCAGATCCTGGCTGAAACCTGCGAACCAACTGTCTCGCGAGTCGTTACTGGTACCGGTCTTGCCCGCCAGGGTCAATGTCTTGGGCAGCACGTTGTAGACCGAGCTACCGGTACCTTCGCGCATCACTCGCTGCATGGCGCTCTGGATCAGGTAGATGGACGCCGGATCGAAGCGCTGCTGAATCTGGAACGGATAACGCTTGAGCGGTTCGCCTTCGGCGGTCAGCACGCTGCGAATCCCGCGCATCGGGGTATTGAAACCGCCGTTGGCCAGCGTCTGATACATGGTGGCCACTTCGATCGGACTCAGGCCGCCGGCCCCCAGCAGCATCGACGGGAACGCCGGGAACTCACGGGTCACACCCAGGCGTCCGAGGGTCTTCAGGACGTTCGGCACGCCAACTTCAAGCCCCAGGCGCGCTGTCGACAGGTTGTAGGAATGCGCCAGGCCCTGGTACAGGAATACCGTACCGTGGGAGCGACGATCATAGTTCTGCGGTTTCCAGACCTGACCATCGGCGCCCTTCACCGAAAAGGCCTCGTCGGACAGCCAACTGGTCAAGGTGTACTGACTCGGCTTCTCCAGCGCGGTCAGGTAGACCGCCGGCTTGATCAGCGAGCCAATCGGCCGCACCGCGTCCAGCGCCCGGTTGAAACCGGCGAATCCGGCCTGGCGGCTGCCGATCATGGCCTGGACTTCACCGGTTTCCGGGTTGGTCACCACCATCGCGGCCTCGACTTCATCCGAGCCCTTGCGACCGGCAAGGCGCTTGAAGGTATCGCTGACCGAGGCTTCGGCTTTCATCTGCAGGATCGGATCGAAACTGGTGAAAATCCGCAGCCCTTCTTCGGTCAAGTCTTCGTCGCGATAGTCTTCGCGCAACTGGCGCTTGACCAGATCGAGGAAACCGGGGAACGAGCTGTCCGCCAGGCTGCCGCGCTTGGTCACGCCCAGCGGCATTTTCTTCGCCGCCGCGACCTGCTCGGCCGTGGCCACGCCCTGCTGTTCCAGCAGATCGAGCACCAGGTTACGGCGCTCAAGCGCGCGCTCCGGATAACGACGCGGATTGTAGTAGGACGGCCCCTTGACCATGCCCACCAGCAACGCCACCTGATGCAGCTTCAGCTCGGCCAGCGGCTGGCTGAAGAAGAACTGGCTGGCCAGACCGAAACCGTGCACCGCACGCTGGCCATCCTGACCGACGAACACTTCATTGAGGTAAGCCTCAAGAATTTCGGGCTTGTCGTAGTGCAACTCGAGCAGCAGCGCCATCATGGCTTCGGTCAGCTTGCGGCTCAGGCTGCGCTCGTTGGTCAGGTAGAAGTTCTTGACCAACTGCTGGGTCAAGGTACTGCCACCCTGACGCATCTGCCCGGCCGAGGTGTTGACCCAGACCGCCCGCATGATCGACTTGGGCGACACTCCGAAGTGGCTATAGAAGTCGCGATCCTCTACCGCCACCAGGGTCTCGAGCAGGTACGGTGGCACCTGATCGATCTTGATCAGGATGCGGTCTTCGAGATTTTTCGGATAAAGACCACCGATCAACAGTGGCTCGAGACGCACCACCGACAGTTTGGCGCCGTTGGTCGCCGACAGCTCGGCGACATAGTCACCCGAGAAGCGCACGCGCACCGGCTGGGCCTGCTCCAGGCCTTCATAGAACTGGAAGCCACGGGTATTCAAATCGACAGTGTTGCCGCTGACCGCTGCTGCACCGGGACCATTGGCCACGCTTTCGCGACGATAGCCAAGGGCATCGAGCTCAATGAGGAAATCTTCCTTGCTGAGCTTCTGTCCGACGAACAGCTCGAGCGGGCGCGCGTAAACCTTGGCCGGAATGGTCCAGCGCTTGCCGGAGAACTTCTCCTGAACCACGGCATCGAGATAAACGGCGAACCCTGCAAGCACCACGAGACCGACCAGGCTGAGCTTCAAAGCCCAGGCCAGCCAAGGGCGCGGGCCATTGGAGGGACGTTTTTTAGCAGTACGGGGGGATCGGGTACGAGTCATGGCGGCGGATTATACGCACTTTGTTCCTGATCAACATGAGCCCCGCGAGGTTTGCGTTGGCCCCACTTGCGGCCATAATGGCGGCCTTGAATTTCCCCAGACTCTGAAGGATCGCCCGTGAGCCAATCCCTGATCGCTGCCCTGCAAAACCCGGCCCTTTATCCGCATCCTGTGGATGGATTCCAGGTCATTGAGACGCACATCTCCTGGGTGCTGCTCACCGGCCCCTATGCCTATAAAGTGAAGAAACCGGTCAATTTCGGCTTTCTCGACTTCACCGCACTGGATGCACGCGAGCACTTCTGCGGCGAAGAGTTGCGCCTGAACCAGCGCTTGACCAGCGACCTGTACCTGGAAGTGCTGCCGATCACCGGGAGCATCGAGGCACCACAACTGGGCGGCACCGGCCCGGTGCTCGATTACGCCCTGAAGATGCGCCAATTCCCGCAGAGCCAACTGCTCAGCACCCTGCAGGCCAACGGCGAACTGACCACTGCGCACATCGACCAGATGGCCAGCCAGATTGCCCGCTTCCACCTCAATGCGCCGCGCGTTCCGGCCGACCATGAAGCCGGCACCCCGGACAGCGTCATGGCCCCCGTGCGCCAGAACTTCGAACAGATCCGCCCATTCCTCAGCGACAAGGCCGATTTGCTGCAACTCGAAGCCTTGCAAGCCTGGGCCGAGAGCAGCTTCGAACGCCTCAAGCCGCTGTTTGCCCAGCGCAAGGCCGAAGGTTTCATCCGCGAATGCCACGGTGACATCCATCTGGGCAATGCCACCGTGATCGATGGCAACGTGGTGATTTTCGATTGCATCGAATTCAACGAACCCTTCCGCTTCACCGATGTTTACGCCGACACCGGGTTTCTCGCGATGGACCTGGAAGACCGCGGCCTGAAAAGCCTGGCCCGCCGCTTCATGAGCCAGTACCTGGAACTGACCGGCGACTACCAGGGTCTTGAACTGCTGAACTTCTACAAGGCCTACCGTGCACTGGTTCGCGCCAAGGTCAGCCTGTTTAGCATGCCCGCCGACGCCACTCCGGTGCAGCGCGCCACTACCCTGCGCCAATACCGCAACTACGCCAACCTGGCGGAAAGCTACAGCACCATCCCGTCACGCTTCCTGGCCATCACCCATGGTGTTTCCGCCGTCGGCAAAAGCCGCGTCGCCATGCGCCTGGTCGAAGCCCTGGGCGCTATCCGCCTGCGTTCCGATGTCGAGCGCAAGCGCCTGTTCGGCGAACAGCATGTGCCTAACGATCCGCAAGCCGGTATCTACAGCAGCGATGCCAGTGCGGCGACCTACGCCCGCCTGCACGAGATTGCCGGTGTGATCCTGCGTGCCGGCTTCCCGGTCGTGCTCGACGCAACGTACCTCAAGCGTGAACAACGCGACGGCGCGGCGAAGATTGCCGAGGCCACCGGCGCCCCGTTCCTGATCCTCGATTGCAACGCCCCTCAAGCGGTGATCGAGAGCTGGCTGGCCCAACGTCAGGCAGACAAGAACGATCCGTCCGACGCCAACCTGGCGGTCATCGCCGCGCAGCAAGCCAATCGTGAGGCCCTGACACCCGCAGAAATCCTCTGCAGCAAACGGGTACAGACCAATGAAAGCGGCACCCTCGACACGGTAGTGGCGCAAGTCCGCCAGCGCCTGCCGGGCCTGTAAGCACTATTTCAAGCGCGAAGCCCTGACCGGCTTCGCGCTTGCAAGATAGTGGCACTATACTGGCGTCATAAAACCAACAGGTGACGCCCCATGAGCCAGCCAAGACTTCTCGACACCCCGCTGTACGCCCTGCTGCATAAAGACGACATCACAGGCTTTAATCGCGAAAGGCCAAAAACCGGCCCCATCGACATGGTGGGCGGCGACTTTCGCGGCCTCGACCTGCGCGAACTGAACGCCGAAGGTGTCGACTTCAGTGATGCCTACTTCCGTTCCGCCGACCTGCGCGGCATCGACTTTCGCCATGCCTCCCTGGAAGGCGCGAGCCTGGCCCACGCGCAAATCTCCGGCACTTACTTCCCGCCTGAACTCTCGGCCGACGAAATTCTGATGTCGATGAATTTCGGCACTCGCCTGCGCTACCGCACCCGTTAACGCGCGGGATGTCCGCCTACGTCCGGTGCCCCAACCCGCGCCGGATCTGCGCGACCGTTTTACGACTCAACCCAGGCTTTCTAAAGCCTCCTGCAGAGCCATCTGGCACATCGCCTTAGAAGCTTTTGCGTTCAAACCGACCAAAGAACCACGCTTTTCCTACTGACCGCTACACTCTTTTGAAGCTCGCCCCACGCACTCTCGGCCGTCGCAAGGAGGCTTGATGAATGATGAACTGCAGCATCTGAAAAACCTTGGCAAGACGTCAGCCCAATGGCTGCATGCCGTAGGCATTCACAGCGCCTCGGATTTGCGCCGCCTGGGGGCGGTGGACGCTTACCGGGCGGTGCGCACCCGCGGTTTTCGCGCGTCGAAGGTGTTGCTGTATGCCATTGAGGGAGCACTGATGGACGTGCATTGGAATGACATCCCCGCCGAACGCAAGGACGCCCTCAACAAACAACTGGATGCCATATCGTCACGGCACAAGAATTGAGCAACGTATTGGCCCGGCAATCCGCATCTGAGGGTCAATCCAGACAAGCGTTTGGCAAAAGGCAAAAATAATCGAAAAACACTGGTTGACTTAGAAATGAGAATCGTTATGATTATCGCATCTGGTCGCGAGACCAGCTGATCTTCTGAAAGGCCCTTGGTTCGGACTCTCAGATTATCTCCTCATCAGGCTAATCACGGTTATTTGACCCGGCTCTTGCCGGGTCTTTTTTTGCCTACCCAACAGTGATCCCCCCACGACCATCCGGCGCCCTTTCTTTCAGCGGGCAATAATCAGCGGATGCCCACGCTCCGGGTGCGGCTGCACCAACACATCCAGCCCGAACACGGCCTTGAGCGGTTCAGGACGCAAGACCTGCTGCGGCGTATCCAGCGCATGGGGACGGCCATTTTCGAGCAGCAGAATGCGGTCGCAGTAGCGTGCGGCCAGATTCAGATCATGCAGTATCACCAACACCGCCGCGCCGTGATCGGCAAACTCGCGTATCGACTGCAAGGTGGTGTGCTGATGCAACGGGTCGAGCATGGAGGTCGGTTCGTCGAGCAGCAGGGTCTGCCCCGCCTCGCCCGGCCAGAGCTGCGCCAGTACCCGCGCCAGGTGCACCCGCTGACGCTCGCCACCGGACAGCGCTGTGTAGCTGCGCCCGGTCAGATGCCCGACATCGGCAGCCTGCAGCGCGGCGGCAATGATCTGCGCATCGCGTATCCGGCCTGTTTGATGAGGCAAGCGGCCCATGCCGACCACTTCCTCGACGCGAAAGGCAAAATCCAGGGTCGAGGCCTGGGGCAGTACGGCCAGGCGCTGGGCCCGCAGCGCCCCCTGCCAATCACTCAGTTCGCGCTGATCAAGCCAGACCCGCCCCTGATCGGGGCGCAGCTCACCGCACAAGGCGCCGAGCAGCGTACTTTTGCCCGCACCGTTCGGCCCCAGCACACCCAGCACTTCACCCGGCCGGAGCTCAAGATCGATGTCCGTGAGCACGATTTTCCGGCCACGGCGGATCTGCAGATTCTCCACTCGCAGCATCAGGCGCGACCTCGCAGCAGCAAATAGAGAAAGAACGGTGCGCCGATGAACGCGGTCACGATACCGATCGGCAACTCGGCCGGAGCCAGTGCCAAGCGTGCCACCAGGTCGGCAAACAGCAACAGGCTCGCGCCGGCCAACACCGAAGCCGGTAGCAGCACACGGTGATCGGGACCGGCCAGCAAGCGCACCAGATGCGGCACCACCAACCCGACAAAGCCGATCATTCCCGCCGCCGCCACCGCAGCGCCCACACCCAGCGCGGTACAAAACACCAGTTCGCGCTTGAGCCGCTCGACATTGATCCCCAGATGGCCGGCCTCGGACTCGCCGAGCAACAGCGCATTCAACGCCGCCGCCCGGCGTGGCAACCAGAGCGCCACCGCCACGCTCACCAGTAGCAACGGCCACAACCGCGCATAGCTGGCGCCATTGAGACTGCCCAGGTTCCAGAACGTCAGCGTGCGCAAGGTCGCATCGTCCGCCAGATAGGTGAACAAGCCCACCGCCGAGCCGGCCAGTGCGGTCAGCGCGATACCCGCCAGCAACATGGTCGCCACATTGGTCTGCCCGTTACGCCGGCCGAGGCGATACACCAGTGCCGTCACCCCGAGCCCGCCAAGAAACGCAGACACTGACAACACGTAAGGACCGATCACCTCGGGCAGACCGCCAGACAGCGAGCCGCCAACAATCGCGATCGCCGCACCCAGGGCAGCACCACTGGAGACGCCCACCAGCCCGGGATCCGCCAGTGGATTGCGGAACAGCCCCTGCATCGCCACGCCGGACAAGGCCAGTACACCGCCCACCGCGAGACCCAGCAAGGTACGCGGCAGGCGAATCTGCCCAAGAATAAGTTCGGCCTGCTCCAGGCCTTCAGCCGCCACCGGCAAGCCGATCAGGCGCATCGCCGCGCGCAAGGTATCGAGCAACGGCAAGCTGACCGGCCCCAGCGCCAATGACAGCCAAATGGCGAATACACACAGCAGGCTCAGGCCAATGAACAGCGAACGCGGCTTGACCAGAGTGCTCATTGGGCCGCAGTTGCCGCGGAAGTCTCAGCGGGATAGAACCCGGCCGACAGCGTGGCCAGGCTTTGCGGCAAGCGCGGTCCCAGGCCACCGACCAACAGGGTCGGATCCAGCTCCAGGACGCGCCCGGCCTTGGCCGCCGGCGTCGAGGCCAGTATCGGGTTTTCCTTGAACAACGCCGAACGGGCGGCGTCGCCAGTCAGTGCGCGATCGGAGAACACCAGGACATCCGGGGTCAGACCGGCCAGTGACTCGACGGAAAACGGCTTGTAGCCCGTATGGGTGGACAGGTTACGCCCGCCCGCCTGTTGCAACAGCCAATCGGCCGCTGTGTCTTTACCGGCGATCAACGGCTTGCCACCCGCATGCCCCAGCAGTAATAGCACCCCCGGTGCCTTCTGTTTGACC
Source organism: Pseudomonas sp. FW300-N1A1 (assembly GCF_058789115.1). Classification (NCBI taxonomy): domain Bacteria; kingdom Pseudomonadati; phylum Pseudomonadota; class Gammaproteobacteria; order Pseudomonadales; family Pseudomonadaceae; genus Pseudomonas; species Pseudomonas sp. FW300-N1A1. The sequence goes on from NZ_JBYTBK010000008.1 coordinate 15,085, forward strand.
TGTGCCGCCGCGACCCAGGCCCGCTGCTGCTCGATTTGCTGTTGATAATCCTGGAACACCGTCGTGGCCTGGGCTTCGTTGCCGAGCAACCGGCCCAGGTGCTGCAAGTTGCGTTCAAGGGTGGCCAGGTCCGGTTGTGCCGAAAACAACTCCACCTGCACCCCGGCACTGCGAATCTGCGACAACACGGGCGGCGGGCCCATTTCTTCGGTGCCGATCAAAATCTGCGGACGCAGGCTCAGAATGCCCTCGGCCGACAACTGGCGCTGATAGCCAACACTCGGCAAGGCCTTGAGCGATTCAGGGTGCTGGCTGGTGGTGTCGACGCCGACCAGCCTGGACTCACTGCCCAGTGCGCTCACCCATTCCGACAACGCGCCCCCGGCACTGACCCAGCGTTGCGGCAACTCGGCCGCTACGGCCCCATGGTTGACCAAAAGTCCGACACAGAGCGCAATGGCGCGGGTACTCAGGCGCATAACAGGGTTTCCTTTGCACAGTTTTCCCGCAGAATCGAAGCATACTCAGCAACGCGCTCACCACGGGCAGAGCCGGCATTTGATAATTGTTAACATTTGCACGTCAAGCACTGACACATTTGCTAACCAGTACCCGCCCACCGCATAACCGCCTTCAGGCCCAAGCCTGTGGCACAAGAGGACAGTCATGAAGTTTCTTTGCACCAGCGCCGAACTGGTCGATGCCAGCAGCCGCGGGTTCGAGATTGATGGCCAACGGCTGTTTGCCGTGCGCCGCGAAGGCCGGGTCTATGTCTACGAGAACCGCTGCCCCCATCGCGGGGTCGCACTGGAATGGCACCCCGACCAGTTTCTCGACCCGAGTGCCAGCCTGATCCAGTGCGCCACACATGGCGCGCTGTTCCTGATCGAAAGCGGCGAATGCGTGGCCGGTCCTTGCGCCGGCCAGTCACTCAGCGCCCTGGCATGCCGGGAAGACACTCAGGGCATCTGGGTGCAGTCTTAAGCGCCGAGCAGCACCTCCAGCCGGCGTTCGATGCGGACTTCTTCAGCGCTCAGGCTCACGCCATACGCCAACACCTCGACGCCGGCCGCCTTCGCCTCACGCAGGGCGGCCGCATACCCCGGGTCGATTTCCTCGGCCGGACGAACCGCGTCGATCCCCGTCAGATTCACGCAATACAGTTGCACCGCGCGAATGCCGTCCCGCGCCAGGCACGCCAATTCGCGCAAGTGCTTGGCTCCTCGCAGGGTCACGGCATCCGGAAACGCCGCGACCGCTGAACCGTCGAAGCCCAGGGTCACGCTTTTGACTTCGACGAAGGCCTGCCCTTGCGGGTAGTCGAGCCGAAAATCGATGCGACTGTTTTCCTGACCGTAGGGCACTTCACGCTTGAGGGCGGTAAAGCCGTCGAGTTCGGTGATCACCCCCGCCTTCAGCGCCTCCTCGACCAAGGCATTGGCCCGCGCCGTATTGACACAGGCCAGCCGCCCTTGCGGGGTTTCGCTGATTTCCCAGGTGCCAGGCAATTTACGTTTCGGATCGTTGGAGCGACTGAACCAGACCTGCCCGCCCTCGACCATGCAGTTGAACATCGACCCGGTGTTCGGACAGTGAATCGTGATCATCTCGCCGCCAACGGTTTCGATATCGGCGAGAAAACGCTTGTAACGTCGAATCAGCCGGCCTTTTTCCAGGGGAGGATCGAAGCGCATCAGCCTTGCCAGCTCCGCAGGCCACGGGCAATCCGCTCCACCGCTTCCTGCAGACGCGGTAGGCTTTGGGTGTAGGCGAAACGAACGTGATGACCGGCCTGGTGCCGGCCGAAATCCAGGCCCGGCGTGAACGCGACGTGCTCGGTTTCCAGAAAGTGCCGACAGAAGGCAAACGCATCACCGCCAAAGGCGCTGATATCGGCATACAGATAGAACGCGCCTTCCGGTTCCACCGCGATACCGAAGCCCAGCTCGCGCAAGGCCGGCAGCAGGAAATCGCGCCGACGCCCGAACTCCGCACGCCGCTCTTCGAGAATGCTCAAGGTCGCAGGCTCGAAACAGGCCAGGGCCGCGTACTGGGCCATGCTCGGCGCGCTGATGTAGAGGTTTTGCGCAAGCTTTTCCAGTTCGCCGACGGCGGCTTGCGGGGCCACCAGCCAACCGAGGCGCCAGCCGGTCATGCCGAAATACTTGGAGAAACTGTTGAGCACAAAGGCACTGTCATCGACTTCCAGCACGCTGGCGGCATCGGTGCCGTACGTCAGGCCGTGATAGATCTCGTCCACCACCAGATGACCGTTGCGCCCCTTGATCGCAGTGGACAACCCGGCCAGTTCGTCGCGGGTCAGAATCGTGCCGGTCGGGTTGGCGGGCGAGGCCACCAGGGCCCCGACACTGTCGTGGTCCCAGTAACGCTCAACCAGGTCCGGGGTCAGTTGATAACGCACGTCCGGCCCTACGGGAACAAGCTGCGCGGCGCCTTCTACCAGGCGTAGAAAATGACGATTACATGGATAACCCGGGTCGGCCAGCAACCAGTGCTTGCCCGGATCCACCAGCAAGGCGCTGGCCAGCAGCAACGCGCCAGAGCCTCCCGGGGTGATCATGATGCGCTGCGGGTCGATGTCCAGGCCGTAACGCTGCTGATAGAAGCCGGAAATGGCCTCGCGCAGCTCGGGAATGCCCCGCGCCGCGGTGTAACGGGTTTTCCCCGCCGTCAGTGCCGCCTGGCCGGCCTTGATGATCGGCTCGGCCGTGGTGAAGTCCGGTTCGCCGATTTCCAGGTGAATGACGTCATGGCCGGCCGCTTGCAACTCATTGGCGCGCGCCAGCAATGCCATGACGTGGAAAGGTTCGATAGCGCGGCTGCGCGCACTGTAGGGCTGGGCCATTAGCCTTCCTTCAACGGGGGTAAAAACCTGATTCTACCCAAGCGCGGGAACAAGCGAGAACCTAATACAGTCACAAAGCCCGGGCTCACTGGCAAGTGAGTACCTGCACAAGTGTCAGGATTGACTAAAATCAATAATTGATCAGGTCTCCAGAGCCGCCAGACAAGGCTTTGCAACCATTTGCAAGCCTTACGGACCGTGGCCTCGGCATCAGGGAGTAGCGCGGTCTGATTTGATCTGGTAAGTTCGCCCGCTTGCAGCCGCAGGGCCGGCAGGTGTCGGTGATGGAGCAATCCTGCGCAATGGATTACAAGAGTAGAGGCGGTCCATTTCATGCCCACCCAAGCAAAGCAGCAGCCAAACCAGTCGATCAGCGGCTTCGAACCCTACAAAGAAGTAAAGGGTGAGGAATACATGGGCAAGCCCATGCGCGATCACTTCACCAAGATCCTGAACAAGTGGAAACAGGACTTGATGCAGGAGGTCGACCGCACTGTTGATCACATGAAAGACGAAGCGGCCAACTTCCCCGACCCGGCCGACCGTGCCAGCCAGGAAGAAGAATTCAGCCTCGAACTGCGCGCCCGCGACCGTGAGCGCAAGTTGATCAAGAAGATCGACAAGACCCTGCAACTGATCGAAGACGAAGAGTACGGTTGGTGCGAGTCGTGCGGTGTCGAGATCGGCATTCGCCGTCTTGAAGCCCGTCCTACCGCCGACATGTGCGTCGATTGCAAGACCCTTGCAGAAATCAAGGAAAAACAAGTCGGCAAATAAGCGTCGATTTGACTCAAGAACGGAGCGTGCGAACGCTCCGTTTTTTGTTTCCGGCATTTGCCACGCCACAAACCCTGTGGGAGCGGGCTTGCTCGCGAAAGCGGTGTATCAGTCAGCATAAGTGTTGAAGCTGATGACCCCTTCGCGAGCAAGCCCGCTCCCACAGGTGGTCCGTGTTAGCCCATACAAGTAACATCGCCCTCATGACTGCCACCACCTCCCCCTACATCGGGCGCTTCGCCCCCACCCCCAGCGGGCACCTGCATTTCGGCTCGCTGGTCGCGGCACTGGCGTCCTACCTCGACGCACGCGCCGTCGGCGGCCGCTGGCTGCTGCGGATGGAGGACCTCGACCCACCCCGGGAAGAACCCGGCGCCCAGGCCGCGATCCTCAAGGCCCTGGAAAGCTACGGCTTCGAATGGGACGGCGAGATGGTCCGCCAGAGCGAACGCCACGACGCCTACCTGCAGGTCGTGAACCAACTGTTCAACCATGGTCTGGCCTATGCCTGTACCTGCTCGCGCAAACAACTGGCGCCCTACCACGGGATTTACCCGGGGCTGTGCCGCAACGCCGGCCACGCCCGCGAAGACGCGGCGATCCGCCTGCGGGTTCCAGAGCTTGAGTATCACTTCACCGACCGGGTGCAAGGCGAGTACCGCCAGCACCTGGGCCGCGACGTCGGTGATTTCGTGATTCGCCGCCGCGATGGGCTCTACGCCTATCAACTGGCGGTGGTACTGGACGATGCCTGGCAAGGCGTCACCGACATCGTGCGCGGTGCCGACCTGCTCGACTCCACCCCGCGCCAGCTGTACCTGCAGGAACTGCTGGGGCTGGCGCAACCGCGTTACCTGCACCTGCCATTGATTACCCAGCCGGACGGTAACAAACTCGGCAAATCCTACCGTTCGCCGCCACTGACCGAAGACCAGGCGACCCCGCTGTTGTTGCGCGCCCTGCGCGCATTGGGACAACAGCCGGACCCGGCACTCGATAGCGCAACGCCCGCCGAGGTGCTCAAGTGGGGGATCGGGCACTGGGATGCGCTGCTGATTCCCCGCACACTGACACTGCCCGAAGCGCAATTACGCTGACTAAGCTTGCAGGTTGGCGCCCATCCGTTACCATCGCCGCACGTTTTCGGGCACGCACACAATAAAGAGAGGCCGGGATGTACATCTATCGCTTGGTCCTGCTCCTGGTAGTGGGGATCTATCTGTTCTCCCCCGCCATCATGGACTGGTGGATCGACGCTACTGGCGCCTGGTATCGGCCGTACTTGCTGTGGCTGATCCTGATCGTCGTGACCTTCATCCTGCAGAGCCAAAAAGATGCCGATGAGCTTTAGCCTGACCCAGATGATCCTGATCAGCGCCGCGTACCTCGCGGTGCTGTTCGGCGTTGCCTGGGTCAGTGAACGCGGAATGATCCCGCGAGCGATCATTCGCCACCCGCTGACCTACACCCTGTCACTGGGTGTCTATGCCAGCGCCTGGGCGTTCTACGGCACGGTCGGCCTGGCCTACCAGTATGGCTACGGTTTTCTCTCCAGCTACCTCGGGGTTTCCGGGGCGTTTCTGCTGGCACCGGTGCTGCTGTACCCGATCCTGAAAATCACCCGCACCTATCAGCTGTCGTCGCTGGCCGACCTGTTTGCGTTTCGCTTTCGCAGCACCTGGGCTGGCGCACTGACCACGATCTTCATGCTGATTGCCGTGCTGCCCCTGCTTGCCCTGCAGATCCAGGCAGTCGCCGACTCCATCGGCATCCTCACCCGCGAGCCCGTACAGCACCGGGTCGCCTTGAGTTTTTGCGCCCTGATCACCCTGTTCACGATTTTCTTCGGCTCGCGACACATCGCGACCCGGGAGAAACACGAAGGCCTGGTGTTCGCGATTGCCTTTGAGTCGGTCATCAAGCTGATCGCCATTGGCGGCGTCGGCCTGTATGCCTTGTACGGCGTGTTCGACGGCCCGCAACAGCTGGAGCTGTGGCTGCTGCAAAACCAGACCGCCCTCGCCGCCCTGCACACCCCGCTGCAAGAAGGTCCATGGCGCACCCTGCTGCTGGTGTTCTTCGCCTCGGCCATCGTGATGCCGCACATGTACCACATGACCTTCACCGAAAACCTCAACCCGCGCTCGCTGGTCAGTGCGAGCTGGGGGCTGCCGCTGTTCCTGTTGCTGATGAGCCTGGCCGTGCCGCTGATTCTCTGGGCCGGCCTGAAGCTGGGCGCCACCACCAACCCGGAATACTTCACCCTCGGCATCGGCATCGCCGCCAACAACAAGGCGCTGGCCCTGCTGGCCTATGTCGGCGGGTTGTCGGCCGCCAGCGGCCTGATCATCGTCACCACCCTGGCGCTGTCCGGGATGGCCCTGAACCACCTGGTGCTGCCGCTGTACCAGCCGCCTGCCGAAGGCAACATCTACCGCTGGCTGAAGTGGACCCGCCGGGCGCTGATCGTCGCGATCATCATGGCCGGTTATGGTTTCTACCTGATGCTGGGCGCCGAGCAAGACCTGGCCAACCTGGGCATCGTCGCGTTCGTCGCCACCCTGCAGTTCCTGCCGGGCGTGCTGTCCGTTCTTTACTGGCCGACCGCCAACCGTCGCGGCTTTATCGCCGGATTGATGGCGGGGGTCCTGGTCTGGCTGGTGACCATGCTGTTGCCGCTGGTGGGCAATCTGCAGGGGTTCTACATACCGCTGCTGAACATGATCTATGTGCTCGACGACACCAGCTGGCACATGGCGGCGATTGCCTCGCTGGCCGCCAACGTACTGATATTCACGCTGGTCTCGCTGTTCACCAACGCCAGCACCGAAGAAGCCAGTGCTGCGGAAGCCTGCGCGGTAGACAACGTGCGCCGTCCGCAGCGCCGCGAACTGCACGCCGCCTCACCCCAGGAGTTCGCCACCCAACTGGCCAAGCCCTTGGGCGCCAAGGCCGCGCAAAAAGAAGTCGAGCAAGCCTTGCGCGACCTGTACCTGCCGTTCGATGAGCGTCGCCCCTACGCACTGCGCCGCTTGCGCGACCGGATCGAAGCCAACCTGTCCGGCCTGATGGGCCCCAGTGTTGCCCAGGACATGGTGGAAACCTTCCTGCCGTACAAGGCCGGCGGCGAAAACTACGTCACCGAGGACATTCACTTCATCGAAAGCCGCCTCGAGGATTACCACTCGCGGCTTACCGGCCTTGCCGCCGAACTCGATGCCCTGCGCCGTTATCACCGCCAGACCTTGCAAGAATTGCCGATGGGTGTGTGTTCGTTGGCCAAGGACCAGGAAATCCTCATGTGGAACAAAGCCATGGAGGAGCTGACCGGGATTGCCGCGCAGCGCGTGGTCGGTTCACGCCTGAGCACCCTAAGCGAGCCCTGGAAAGAACTGCTGCAAGGCTTCATCAACGTGCCGGACGAACACTTGCACAAACAGCATCTGGCCCTCGATGGCCAGACACGCTGGCTGAACCTGCACAAAGCGGCGATCGATGAACCCCTCGCGCCGGGCAACAGCGGCCTGGTATTGCTGGTCGAGGATTTGACCGAAACCCAGATGCTCGAAGACAAACTGGTGCATTCCGAACGCCTGGCGAGCATCGGTCGCCTGGCCGCCGGCGTGGCCCACGAGATCGGCAACCCGATCACCGGTATCGCCTGCCTGGCGCAGAATCTGCGCGAAGAACGTGAAGAAGACGGCGAAATCACGGAGATCAGCGGGCAAATCATCGAACAGACCAAGCGCGTGTCACGCATCGTGCAATCCTTGATGAGCTTCGCCCACGCCGGCAGCCACCAGCACAATGACGAACCGGTCTGCCTGGCCGAAGTGGCCCAGGACGCCATTGGCCTGCTGGCCTTGAACCGGCGCAACTTCGAAGTCCAGTTCTTTAACCTGTGCGACCCTGAACACTGGGTCGACGGCGACCCGCAACGGCTCGCCCAGGTCCTGATCAACCTGCTGTCCAACGCCCGTGACGCCTCGCCGGCCGGCAGTGCGGTACGGGTCAAGAGCGAAGCCAGCGAACACACGATCGATCTGATCGTCGAAGACGAAGGCAGCGGTATACCCTCGAGCATCATGGACCGATTGTTCGAACCCTTCTTCACCACCAAGGATCCTGGCGAAGGCACCGGTCTGGGCCTTGCACTGGTCTATTCCATCGTTGAAGAGCATTATGGACAAATCACCATCGACAGCCCGGCTGACACACAAAGCCAACGCGGCACCCGTATCCGGGTGACTCTACCGCGTCATGTCGAAGCGACGTCCGCTGTGAACTGAGACCGTCGAGAGAATCGAATCAATGCCGCACATTTTGATCGTCGAAGACGAAACCATTATCCGCTCCGCCTTGCGCCGCCTGCTGGAACGTAACCAGTACCAGGTCAGCGAAGCCGGTTCAGTGCAGGAAGCACAAGAACGCTTCAGCATTCCCACGTTCGACCTGATTGTCAGTGACCTGCGCCTGCCGGGCGCTCCGGGCACCGAGCTGATCAAGCTCGGCCAGGGCACTCCGGTGCTGATCATGACTAGCTACGCCAGCCTGCGCTCGGCGGTCGACTCGATGAAGATGGGCGCGGTGGACTACATCGCCAAGCCTTTTGACCACGACGAAATGCTCCAGGCCGTCGCACGCATTCTGCGCGACCGACAAACCGCCCAGAGCACGCCTGGTGAACGCCCGGCTGGCAAAGCAGTCAATGGCAGCGACAAGCCCGGGGTCGACACCAGCAATGGCGAAATCGGCATCATTGGTTCCTGCCCGCCCATGCAGGACCTGTACAGCAAAATCCGCAAAGTGGCGCCGACGGACTCCAATGTGCTGATCCAGGGTGAATCCGGTACCGGCAAGGAGCTGGTCGCCCGCGCCCTGCACAACTTGTCCAAGCGCGCCAAGGCTCCGATGATTTCGGTGAACTGCGCGGCCATTCCGGAAAGCCTGATCGAGTCCGAACTGTTCGGCCACGAGAAAGGCGCCTTTACCGGTGCCAGCGCCGGGCGCGCAGGCCTGGTGGAAGCCGCGGACGGTGGCACCCTGTTCCTCGACGAGATCGGCGAATTGCCACTGGAAGCCCAGGCTCGCTTGCTGCGCGTACTGCAGGAAGGCGAGATCCGCCGCGTCGGTTCGGTTCAATCGCAGAAGGTCGACGTCCGCCTGATCGCGGCGACACACCGCGACCTCAAGAGCCTGGCCAAGATCGGCCAGTTCCGTGAGGACCTGTATTACCGTCTCCACGTAATCGCCCTGAAACTGCCGGCCTTGCGTGAGCGCGGCGCCGACGTCAACGAAATCGCCAATGCCTTCCTCGCGCGCCAAAGCGCACGGGTCAATCGCAGCGACCTGAAGTTCGCCCCCGACGCCGAGCAGGCGATTCGTCACTACAGTTGGCCAGGTAACGTGCGCGAACTGGAGAACGCTGTCGAGCGTGCGGTGATTCTGTGCGAAAGCCCGGAGATTTCTGCCGAGCTGCTGGGCATCGACATTGAACTCGGTGACCTGGAAGAAGACGAATTCATCGGATTGGCACCGCAACAGGGCAGTGCCACCAACACCAGTCACGAACCCACCGAAGACCTGTCGCTGGAAGACTACTTCCAGCACTTCGTGCTCGAACACCAGGACCACATGACCGAAACCGAGCTGGCTCGCAAACTCGGGGTCAGCCGTAAATGCCTGTGGGAACGTCGCCAGCGCCTGGGTATCCCACGGCGCAAGACCGGTGTAGCCAGCGAGAGCTGAATGTCACCTGTCGAATGTGCAAGTAACACCTGAACATGTGAAAAAACTGTTACCGCAGCTTTTTTCGTAACAGAAGCCGGGGCTTACGGTAACGAAGCCCCGGTTTTTTTTCGCCTGAAACAAAGCGCAAAACCCACCTAACCCCTTGTTTTGCTGGGGATCACAAAAGTTGGCACGGCTCCTGCTATATGTCTGGTACAAGAACAATAACAAGCAATGCAAAAGACAATAAAAATAAGACGAATCGACTCACGCACAATAAAAACAAGACGGCGAGAGGCGTAGCTAACTGATTCTTTTGGAGAGGCGTTGTATTTGGGGCTTGCCCCACAACCAGGCCGAGAACAACAAAAACTGCCCTAAGGCAGAGCCTGAACTGGTTGGATCGGATCGATCATTGCAACACAGCGATCAAAGCAATCCGTTTGCTCTTGGCTCCCGATTGGGAGGGTCATGAAGGGAAAACCTCATGACAAGGGCGCGACACAAAAACAAGAAGCCCGAAACCAATAATAAAAATAGAGCACGCAACTACTTCTTGGGGAGCTTCGGCTCCCCTTGTGGTTTCTGTAGCTTTTGTAGCTTCCGCGATTCAGCCCCCTCCCCCTGCGCTTTACCTTTGTAGCCATGGCCTGCAGCTCATATTTGCTGTGTCCTACACCATCCCTCGACTAAATGCTAGAATCCCCGCCCATCATGCGGTCATTCTTCGTTATGGCCGAACATTCCTTCAAACAGTGCATCCCATGCTGAAGAAGCTGTTCCAGTCATTCCGTTCTCCCTTGCGTCGTACGCAACACATTCGTAGCACGCCTGAAGTCCTCAACAGCGGCCAACATTCGCTGCAGAAGGCCCAGTTCAGCCGTTATGCGGTGAACATCGTCGAACGCTTGCAGAACGCCGGGTACCAGGCTTATCTGGTCGGCGGCTGCGTGCGCGACATGCTGCTCAACATCACCCCCAAGGATTTCGACGTCGCCACCAGCGCCACGCCGGAACAGGTCCGCGCCGAGTTTCGCAACGCACGGATCATTGGCCGCCGCTTCAAACTGGTACACATCCACTTTGGCCGCGAAATCATCGAGGTCGCGACCTTCCGCGCCAATCACCCGCAAAACGACGAAGAGGAAGACAGCAACCAGTCCTCGCGTAACGAAAGCGGGCGCATTCTGCGTGACAACGTATACGGCACCCTGGAAGAAGACGCGCAACGCCGCGACTTCACCATCAATGCCCTGTATTACGACCCGGTCAGCGAGCGCATTCTCGATTACGCCAACGGCGTACACGACATCCGCAACCGCCTGATCCGCCTGATCGGCGACCCGACCCAGCGCTACCAGGAAGACCCGGTGCGCATGCTGCGAGCCGTGCGCTTCGCCGCCAAGCTCGACTTCGGCATCGAGAAGCACAGCGCCCTGCCGATTCGCGGCCTGGCACCGATGCTGCGCGAGATCCCGTCGGCGCGCCTGTTCGAAGAAGTATTGAAGCTGTTCCTCTCGGGGCATGCGGCCGATACCTTCGAGATGCTGGTCGACCTGCAATTGTTCGATCCCTTGTTCCCGGCCAGCGCCGAAGCACTGGAACACAATCCGACCTATACCCACACCCTGATCAGTGAAGCGCTGATCAACACCGACCTGCGGATCAAGCAGAACAAGCCGGTGACCCCTGCCTTCCTGTTCGCTGCCCTCCTGTGGCCGGCCCTGCCAGCCCGCGTACTGCGCCTGCAGGACCGCGGCATGCCGCCGATTCCGGCGATGCAGGAAGCCGCCCACGAACTGATCAGCGAGCAGTGCCAGCGAATCGCGATTCCCAAGCGCTTCACCCTGCCAATCCGCGAGATCTGGGACATGCAGGAACGCTTGCCACGTCGCAGCGGCAAACGCGCCGATCTGCTGCTGGACAATCCGCGCTTCCGCGCCGGCTACGACTTCCTGCTGCTGCGCGAAAGCGCCGGCGAGCCGACCGATGGCCTGGGCGAGTGGTGGACGGACTATCAAGACGCCAACGAGAGTGAGCGTCGTGACATGATTCGCGACCTCAGTGGCAAGGACGAGGGCGCCAGCGGTGCACCGCGCAAACGTCGCCGCAGCGGTGGCGCCAAGCGCAAACGTGCCGCAGGTAGCACGAACTCGTCAGGCGAGTAAGTCGATGGAACGCATCTACATAGGCATGGGCAGCAACCTCGCGGCCCCCGCTGAACAGTTGCGCAGCGCTGTTGAAGCGCTGGCGCAATTGCCCCGGACAACGCTGGCCGGGGTCTCGACCTTCTATCAGAGTGACTCCTTGCTGCCTGGCCAACCGCGCTATACCAACGCGGTAGCGGCGCTGGACAGCCTGCTGGCGCCGCTTGAACTGCTCGACGCGCTGCAAGCCATCGAAAACGATCAGGGCCGCGAGCGCCTCGAACGCTGGGGGCCGCGCACGCTGGACCTGGATATTCTGCTGTTCGGCGATCGCCTGATCGACGAACCACGCCTCAAGGTGCCCCATTACCACCTGCAGGAACGGGCCTTTGTCCTCTACCCGCTGGCCGAACTGGCGCCCGCCGATCTGCAACTGGCAGATGGCCGTCTGTTACGCGACCTGCTTGCGGCCTGCCCGTTCGTCGGGCTAGAGCGCACCCCCAGCCTGTAGGGGCATCGCGCCCACAGGCCGAGGGTACTGCGACGGTTTCTGCTGAATCGCATCAGTAACGCCGGTAACACCCAGGCAGTAACCTTGCGGTAACACATCCAATTGACTTCCCGAGTTCTCCTCACGACTATAGGCGTCCCGCTGCCGCCAACACGGCACTAAAGGGCGCCATCCAGGCTTTTCAAGCACGACAAAAGACCGTGCGCCTGAGTAAATGAAGAATCACGCGCGTTACTCGCAGTAGTTTTCCAAGCGCCTGAATGAGGATCCTTTACATGCCAGCTATTACCCTCACCACCCTGCAGAGCCTCAAGCAGAAAGGTGAAAAGATCAGCATGCTGACCTGCTATGACGCTACCTTCGCTCACGCCTGCAATGAAGCCGGCGTTGAAGTGTTACTGGTGGGCGACTCCCTCGGCATGGTATTGCAGGGACATGACAGCACCCTGCCTGTGACCACCGCCGAAATGGCGTACCACGTCGCAGCAGTCAAGCGCGGTAACACCGATGCCTTGATCCTTGCGGACCTGCCGTTCATGGCCTATGCCACCAATGAGCAAGCCATGGTCAACAGCGCCCTGTTGATGCAGGCCGGCGCGCACATGGTCAAAGTCGAAGGCGCGCTGTGGCTGGCCGACTCGATTCGCCTGCTGGCCGAACGCGGCATTCCAGTCTGTGCCCACATGGGGCTGACCCCACAGTCGGTGAACATTCTGGGGGGCTATAAAGTCCAGGGCCGCAATGAAAACCAGGCACGGCAGATGCGTGCCGACGCCATCGCGCTGGAACAGGCCGGCGCGGCGATGCTGCTGCTCGAATGCGTACCGAGCGAACTGGCCGCGGAAATCACCCAGGCCGTGAAGATCCCCGTGATCGGCATCGGTGCCGGCAACGCCACCGACGGCCAGGTCCTGGTCCTGCACGACATGCTGGGCTTGTCGCTCACCGGTCGCGCGCCCAAGTTCGTGAAAAACTTCATGGCAGGCCAGGACAGCATCCAGGCGGCCCTGAGCGCCTACGTCAGCGAAGTCAAAGCCGCGACCTTCCCGGGCGCTGAACACGGATTCTCGGCATGAACACCGTCAAGACCGTACGCGAACTGCGTGCCGCCGTAGCCCGCGCCCGCAGCGAAGGCAAACGTATCGGCTTCGTGCCGACCATGGGCAACCTGCACAGCGGTCACGTTGCGCTGGTGACCAAGGCCGCCCAGCGGGTGGATTTCGTGGTGGCGAGCATTTTCGTCAACCCGCTGCAGTTCGGCGCTGGCGAAGACCTCGACAAGTACCCGCGGACCCTGGCCGCCGACCAGGAGCAATTGCTCCAGGCTGGCTGCCACCTGCTGTTCGCGCCAAGCGTCGAAGAAATGTACCCGGACGGCATGGCCGGCCAGACCCGCGTCAGCGTTCCACAGCTGGCTGAAGGCCTGTGCGGTGCCAGCCGGCCCGGGCATTTCGAAGGCGTGGCGACCGTGGTCAGCAAACTGTTCAACATGGTCCAGCCGGACCTGGCGGTCTTCGGTCAGAAAGACTACCAGCAGTTGGCGGTGATTCGTGCCCTGGTTCATGACCTGAACATGCCGATCCAGATCATTGGCGAACCGACTGTACGGGCCGCCGATGGCTTGGCGCTGTCTTCGCGCAATGGCTTCCTCAGCCAAGAGCAACGTGCCATCGCGCCCGTGGTGTATCGCACGCTGAGTGACATCGCCGAGGCCATCAAACAGGGTGAACGGGATTACCCGGCACTGCTGGCCGGGAAAGTCGAGCAGTTGCAGGCCGCCGGCTTGCGCCCTGACTACCTGGAAATCCGCCATGGGCTGACCCTGCGTCCGGCCACGGCGCAGGATCGCGACCTGGTCATTCTGGTGGCCGCCTTCCTGGGCACCACCCGACTGATCGACAACCTGCACTTGAACCTCGACTTACCTGCCTGAACACGGCAAGACGACGGTGGGATGTACCCGTGCCAAGGGGGCCGCGCGCCCTCCTGGCACAACGCACCCGCTGTATTGCCGGCCGCAAAGGCTTCGGGCAAACTGCCCGCCGTTCGGATCAGCCCAAGGAATCACTCATGCACGCCATCATGCTCAAGGCCAAGCTCCATCGCGCCGAAGTTACCCACGCTGTGCTCGACTACGAAGGCTCTTGCGCCATCGACGGCGAGTGGCTGGACTTGTCCGGGATCCGTGAATACGAACAGATCCAGATCTACAACGTCGACAACGGCGAGCGCTTCACCACCTACGCCATTCGTGGCGAAGAAGGCTCGCGCATGATCTCGGTCAACGGTGCCGCGGCGCACAAGGCCAAGGTCGGCGACCGGGTGATCATCTGCGCCTACGCGCATTACAGCGAAGCCGAGCTGCTGGATTTCAAGCCACGCATGCTCTACATGGCGCCAGGCAATGAACTGAGCCACACCAGCAACGCCATCCCGGTCCAGGTCGCCTGAGCCCTCCCCCGTACTCTGCACACAGAAAATCCGTCCGACACTCCGATACGCCGGTACAAAATGGTACCGGTCGCGGGTCGGACAACGCCAAGACAGATCTTGCGCCAAGGTTTACTGTTAGCGCCCTGCACTATTTAATCGTTTATTCGCAGTTTGACCGGACAATGCCTGCCTTCGGACAGCACATTCCGGGTTTTTCAGTGTCCTAAAGGCAGTTCAAGTAAAAGGAAACCCGCAGCGATGGCGTATTACCGCACTCCTCAAGACGTTACCGCTCTGCCAGCCTGGCAGGCGCTGAATGATCACCGCCAGGCCATGCAGGATTTCAGCATGCGCGAAGCGTTCAATGCCGATCCGCAGCGCTTCACGCAATTCACCCTCAGCAGCTGTGGATTGTTTCTGGATTATTCGAAAAACCTGATCACCGCCGAAACGCGCAACCTGCTGGTGGGCCTGGCGAACGAAGTCGGCCTGCAGGACGCGATCAAGGCATTGTTCAGCGGCGAGATCGTCAACGCCTCCGAAGGCCGTCCGGCCCTGCACACCGCCCTGCGCCGCCCAGTGGGCGACAAGTTGTCGGTCAATGGCGTCAACGTGATGCCGGACGTGCACAAGGTGCTGAACCAGATCACCGACCTGGTCGGCCGCATTCATGACGGCCTGTGGCGTGGCTACACCGAGAAGCCGATCACCGACGTGGTGAACATCGGCATCGGTGGCTCGTTCCTCGGCCCCGAACTGGTCTCCGAAGCGCTGCTGTCCTACGCCCAGAAAGGCGTGCGCTGCCACTACCTGGCGAACATCGACGGCAGTGAGTTCCACGAGCTGACCATGAAGCTGCGGGCCGAGACCACGCTGTTCATTGTTTCCTCGAAGTCTTTCAATACCCTCGAAACCCTGAAAAACGCCCAGGCCGCACGTGCCTGGTACCTGGCTCAGGGCGGCTCGGAAGCCGAGCTGTATCGCCACTTCATCGCCGTATCGAGCAACAACGCCGCCGCCGTGGCCTTCGGTATCCGCGAAGAGAACATCTTCCCGATGTGGGACTGGGTCGGCGGGCGTTACTCGCTGTGGTCGGCCATCGGCCTGCCGATTGCCCTGGCCATCGGCATGTCCAACTTCAAGGAACTGCTGTCCGGCGCCTACACCATGGACCAGCACTTCCAGACGGCTCCGTTCGAACAGAACATGCCAGTGCTGATGGCCTTGCTGGGTGTGTGGTACGGCAATTTCTGGGGCGCGCAAAGCCACGCGATCCTGCCGTACGACCACTACCTGCGCAACATCACCAAGCACTTGCAGCAACTGGACATGGAATCCAACGGCAAGAGCGTGCGCCAGGACGGTACACCGGTCTCCACCGATACAGGTCCGGTGATCTGGGGTGGCGTGGGCTGCAACGGTCAGCACGCCTATCACCAGTTGCTGCACCAGGGCACCCAACTGATCCCGGCTGACTTCATTGTGCCCATCGTCAGCTTCAACCCGGTGTCCGACCACCACCAGTGGCTGTATGCCAACTGCCTGTCGCAAAGCCAGGCCCTGATGCTGGGCAAAACCCGCAGCGAGGCCGAAGCAGAACTGCGTGACAAGGGCATGAGCGACGCCGACGTGCAGAAGCTGGCCGCGCACAAGGTGATCCCGGGCAACCGTCCGAGCAACACCCTGGTGGTCGAGCGCATCAGCCCGCGTCGCCTGGGTGCGCTGGTGGCCCTGTATGAACACAAGGTGTTTGTGCAAAGCGTGGTCTGGGGCATCAACGCCTTTGACCAGTGGGGCGTGGAATTGGGCAAGGAGCTGGGTAAAGGCGTCTACAACCGTCTGGTGGGCAGCGACGAAGCGCCTGCCGATGATGCGTCCACCCAGGGCCTGATCAACTACTTCCGTGGTCGTCACCGCGGCTGATCCAGCGCCGAACCCTGTGGGAGAGAGCCGGGCGGCGTTCCGTCCGCTCGCTCCCACATCGCATGCCGCGCAATCAAACATGAACGCTGCCCCGTGGCGAGCGAGCTTGCTCGCGCTGGGGTGCAAAGCGCCCCCAACAAGGCTATTGCAGACCTTCAGACAAACTTCGCTGACCGTTTTTTGGGCTGCTGCACAGCCCAGCGCGAGCAAGCTCGCTCGCCACGGGGTAGGTGTTCGGCGCTCCTCTGCGTTGCCAGAGCAAACCATGCGATCAAGACAGTTGCTCCCACACTGGATCCATGTACAACTTGAACCCGATAGTCACTCGGCGCATCTTTATTGCTTGTCGCAAAACAAGAATAAGGAGCCGTCATGTTCGATATCAGCACCTTCCCCATCGCCGATGCCGTCCGCCGGGCTGCACAGCTGAGTCAGGACGACTATCAGCGCCTGTACCGCCAATCCATCGAGCAACCCGACACCTTCTGGGCCGAACAGGCCAGGCGCTTCCTCGACTGGTCCACACCCTGGCAAACCGTTCAGCAATCAGACATCAGGACCGGCAAGACCCAGTGGTTCGCCGGCGGCCAGCTTAACGTCAGCTACAACTGCATTGACCGTCACCTGGCCAAACGCAGCGAACAGACCGCGATCATCTGGGAAGGTGACGATCCGGCCGAATCGGTGCATATCACCTACCAGAAACTGCATCACTCCGTTTGCCGCCTGGCCAACGTGCTGAAAAGCCGTGGCGTGAAAAAAGGCGACCGGGTGTGCATCTACATGCCGATGATCCCGGAGGCCGCCTACGCCATGCTCGCCTGCGCGCGCATCGGCGCGGTGCATTCGGTGGTCTTTGGCGGGTTCTCTCCCGACTCCCTGCGCGACCGGATCCTCGATGCCGACTGCCGCACTGTGATTACCGCTGACGAAGGGGTGCGTGGCGGTAAATATGTACCGCTCAAACAGAACGTCGACAACGCCCTGCTCAATTGCCCGGCGGTCAGCACCGTCATCGTGGTTGAACGCACCCAGCGTGAGGTCAACTGGGTCGAGGGGCGCGACCTCTGGTATCACCAGGCGCTGCGCGATGTCAGCGATCATTGCCCGCCCGAGCCGATGGACGCCGAAGACCCGCTGTTCATCCTCTACACCTCCGGCAGCACCGGCAAACCCAAGGGGGTGCTGCACACCACCGGTGGTTACCTGCTACAAGCGGCGATGACCTTCAAGTACGTACTCGACTACCGCGACGGTGAAGTGTTCTGGTGCACCGCCGACGTTGGCTGGGTCACGGGGCACAGCTACATCGTCTACGGCCCGCTGGCCAACGGTGCCACCACGTTGATCTTCGAAGGCGTGCCGAGCTATCCGAGTACCTCACGCTTCTGGCAAGTCATCGACAAGCACAAAGTGAACATCTTCTACACCGCCCCGACCGCCCTGCGCGCATTGATGCGTGAAGGCCCCGAGCCGTTGAAAGGAACTTCCCGCGCCAGTCTCAGACTGCTCGGCACCGTCGGTGAGCCGATCAACCCTGAAGCCTGGGAGTGGTACTTCAATGCGGTGGGCGAGCAGCGTTGTCCGATCGTCGATACCTGGTGGCAGACCGAAACCGGCGGCATCATGCTCAGCCCCTTGGTCAGCACACAGCGGATCAAACCCGGCTGCGCAACCCGGCCGATGTTCGGCGTACAACCGGTGCTGCTCGACGAGCAAGGCAAGGAAATCAGCGGCCCCGGCAGCGGCGTGCTGGCGTTGAAATCCAGCTGGCCGGCTCAGATACGCAGCGTCTATGGTGACCCGCAACGGATGGTCGATACCTACTTCAAACCTTACCCCGGCTACTATTTCACCGGCGACGGTGCCCGCCGCGACGAAGATGGCGATTACTGGATCACCGGACGCATCGATGACGTGATCAATGTCTCCGGCCACCGCATCGGCACGGCC
The DNA here is from genome assembly GCF_058789115.1 of Pseudomonas sp. FW300-N1A1. Classification (NCBI taxonomy): domain Bacteria; kingdom Pseudomonadati; phylum Pseudomonadota; class Gammaproteobacteria; order Pseudomonadales; family Pseudomonadaceae; genus Pseudomonas; species Pseudomonas sp. FW300-N1A1. The sequence goes on from NZ_JBYTBK010000008.1 coordinate 33,425, forward strand.
GAGGTCGAAAGCGCGCTGGTGCTGCACGACAGCATCGCCGAAGCCGCGGTGGTCGGTTACCCCCACGATGTCAAAGGCCAGGGCATCTATGCCTTCGTCACCCCCATGAACGGCACCGAACCGGACGAGGCCCTGAAAGGAGAACTGCTGGCCTACGTCAGCAAGGAAATCGGCAGTTTCGCCAAACCGGACCTGATTCAGTGGGCGCCAGCCTTGCCGAAAACCCGCTCGGGCAAGATCATGCGACGTATCCTGCGCAAGATCGCCTGCAATGAACTCGACAGCCTCGGCGACACCTCGACCCTGGCCGATCCAAGTGTGGTCGAGGGATTGATCGACAAGCGCCTGAACCCGTAATCCACGCGCGGCCAGAAATGGTCGCGCCTTCTTTCTATCACTGAGTCGCCATGGAATTCATTCGCACCCGCATCGAAACCCAGATCATGAGCCTGAGCGGTCTTTCCCTGGGCAAACTCGACCTGGAGAACCCCAAGGGCGACCCCGGCCTCTTCGGTCCCGACTCGGTCAGCTGGCAGGTACACGGCGACTTCAGCAGCATGCTCATCGGCGGGATCAGTGCCTTGATGCTGCAGGCCCTGCACCCACTGGCCCTGGCCGGCGTCTGGGATCACTCGAACTTTCGCGAGGACATGCTCGGGCGCCTGCGCCGCACCGGGCAATTCATCTCCGGCACCACCTTCGGTTCGCGACAGGACGCCGACTGGCTGATCGAGAAAGTCCGTACCATTCACCTGCAAGTGACCGGCACCGCGCCCGATGGCCGACCCTACGCCGCCAGCGATCCCGACCTGCTGACCTGGGTGCATGTGGCCGAGGTCAGCAACTTCCTCGCCGCCCATTTGCGTTATCGCAACCCACAGCTTTCAGCCGCTGACCAGGACCGCTACTACGCTGAAATCGCCTTGATCGCCGAGCGTCTGGGCGCCCGCGATGTACCGCGCTCGCGCCGCGAAGTCGCCGACTACCTTGAACGAATCCGCCCGCAGTTACTGTGTGATGAGCGCAGCCGCGAAGTGTTGCGCCTGCTGCTGAATGCCCCCTCTCCCAGCCGTCTGGCCAAGCCCTTTGGCGGGCTGATGATGCAGGCCGGGATCGACCTGCTACCCGACTGGGCCAGTGCCATGCTGGGTGTCAGTCAGAGCCCCATCCAGCGCAAGCTGATACGCGCCAGCGTCAACCGCAGCGCGCCGATGCTGCGCTGGGCCGTGCGCAATGGCTCGGTGCAGCGCGCCAAACGGCGTATGGGTTTGCCGAGCTGAATCTGCTGAACCGGGACTGCAGCCCGTCGCCGAGCGCTTACCTGTGGCGAGGGAGCTTGCTCCCGCTCGGGCGCGCAGCGGCCGTAAAGCCTTCGACTGGGTTCTACCTGAAAGGCTCGGTTGATAGATTTTGGAGTGCTTCGCACTCCAGCGGGAGCAAGCTCCCTCGCCACAGGGAAACCATCGAGCACAATCCTGTTAAACTCTCGCGCCAAATTCCCCAGCAAGGCGCTTCGCATGTCTTCCTTGAATCAGGCGCTGTGCGCCGCCCTCGATCATCGCCAAGACTTGCTCGCCGAACTGCACGCGCAAGGCACGGACTGCTACCGCCTGTTCCATGGCAGCCAGGAAGGCGCCGGCGGCCTGACCATCGACCGCTATGGCCCGCAACTGCTGGTGCAAAGTTTTCACCAGTCGCTGGAGCGCGAAACGCTGTTGCAACTGCACGACGCCATCAATCAACACCTGGGCCTCGACTTGCTGCTGGTCTATAACGACCGTTCCCGGGGCAACTCGCGGATCGACCGTGAAGACACGGTTTACCGTGCCGACGAAGCCGCCCTTGCCGACCAGATCGGCCACGAATGGGGTCTGAACTACCGGGTTCGCGGTCGCCATGCCGGACAGGATCCTCTGTTGTTTCTCGACCTGCGCAACGCCCGTGGCTGGGTCAAGGAACACAGTGCCGACAAAAGCGTACTGAACCTGTTTGCCTACACCTGCGGCGTTGGCCTGAGCGCCGCGGCAGGCGGTGCGCGTGAAGTGTGCAACCTGGATTTCGCCGAGGGTAATCTGGCGGTCGGGCGTGAGAACGGCCTATTGAATCCGCAGCTGCCCACCATGCAGTTCGTACAGTCCGACTATTTTCCAGCCATCCGCCAGCTCGCTGGCCTGCCCATCAGCCAGCGGCGCGGGCAAAAACTGCCCAGCTACCCGCGTCTGGAGCAACGCCAATATGACCTGGTGCTGCTCGACCCGCCGGCATGGGCCAAAAGCGCATTCGGCACGGTCGACCTGTTGCGCGACTATCAGAGCCTGCTCAAGCCGGCCTTGTTGGCCACGGCCGAAGACGGTGTGCTGATCTGCTGCAACAACCTGGCAAAAGTCAGCCTGGACGATTGGCGCGAGCAGGTGCTGCGCTGCGCGGAAAAAGCCGGGCGCACCGTTCGCGACTGGAAGGTGCTGACACCGGGCAGCGACTTTCCATCGATGGACCAGCAACCACCGCTCAAGACCTTGATTTTGCAGCTGTGAAATCCCCGGCAAAATCTGAACATTCCTGATCAAGGTCATTGCTTTGGAACCAGAGTCGCATGCCATACTCCAAGGCACTTCCGATTCAGACAGATGAAGCCACACATGCCCAAAGGATTGATTCGCGCCATCGGCGCCTTGTTGACTGCTCTGGCCCTCTACAGCTTGCTGGGTTTTCTGATTTTGCCGGGCATCGCCCTGCGGATCGCCAATCAGCAACTGGCCCACTACGCAACGGTGCCCGCGAGCATCCAGCGGATCGAACTCAACCCCTTCAGCCTTGAGCTGACCGTGTGGGGCCTGAACATCGGTGAACCCGGCAACGAGCAAGTCGGGTTTGAGCGCCTGTATGCCGACCTGCAGCTCGACAGCCTCTGGACCCGCGCCGTGCACTTGGCTGACGTGCAACTGGACAAGCCGAAGACCGCACTCCTGTTCAGCAAGGACGGCAGCCTGAACCTCACCCGGCTGTTCAAGTTGCCGGCCAGTGAACCGACCCCCGCCGACCCGGATGCCCAGCCTTTCCCGCTGCGTGTCGACCGCATCGACCTGAACCGCGGCTATGTGCACTTCCAGGATCTGCGCCCCAGCGAGCCGATCGAGTTCATCTACGACAAGCTTGATTTCGAACTCAAGCACCTCAGCACCCTGCCCGACGACAACGCCGACATGAACCTGGTTGCCATCGGCCCGGCGGGGGGCAAGGTGGAGTGGACCGGTAACTTCAGCCTGGTGCCCATCGCCTCGCAAGGCAGCCTGAAAATCACCGACGGCAAGATGAAGTCCTTCTGGCCCTATGTCCGTGATGCGCTGCCGCTGGTCCTGGAAGATGGCGTCCTAAGCCTGAGCACCGACTACACGCTCAACCTGGCCAAGGAAACCGAGTTGCTGCTGAGCAACGCCTCGGTCAATGTCGCGCCCTTCGCCATGAAGACACCGGATGGTCGACCGCTGGTGCGCCTGGAGCGCCTGGACGTCAGTGAAACCACCGTCGACCTGGCCAAACAGCAAGTGGTCGTTGGCAAGATCCGCAGCCAGAAACTCGAAACCTGGGCCGCCCGCGAAGCCGATGGCCAACTCGACTGGCAGAAACTCTTTGCCAGTCAACCGGCCAAGCCTGCGGTAAAAGCCCAGGCCAGCAGCGCTCCGGTTTCCGTCGACGCACCAGCACCCGCAGCAACACCGGAACCTACCGCGCCGAGCAAACCCTGGCAGGTGCTGCTCAAGGACGTCGAGCTGCGCAACTATCAGGTGCATCTGGCCGATCGCCAGGCAACACCTGCGGTCGCGCTGGAGCTGGGCCCGCTGAACCTGGACCTGAAAAACTTCGATAGCCTCAATGGTTCGCCATTTACCCTCAAGCTCGACACCGGCCTGGGCAAGCAAGGCAAGCTGATGGCTGAAGGCGAGGTCAACCTGGCGCCCGTCAGCGCCCAGCTCAAGGTCAAGACCCAGGACATCGACCTGCGGGTCGCCCAGTCCTACATCAACCCGTTCATTCTCCTGGAACTGCGTTCCGGGATGCTCGGCAGTGACCTGGCCGTTAACCTGAAGAGCACTGAGCCCCTGGCGTTCAACGTCACCGGCAAGGCCCAGGTCGATCAGTTGCACACCCTCGACACCTTGAAGTCCCGCGACTTTCTCAAATGGCAGAAAGTCATGGTCGACGGGCTGAACTACCAGCATGGCGACAGCCTGTCGATCGACCGGATCAACCTGCAGCAACCCTATGCGCGCTTCATGATCAACGAAGACCGCACCACCAACATCGATGACCTGCTGATCCCGCAACCCGCCGACAGCGGCGCCAAGACCGGCGCGGCGAAACCGGTCGCGAGCAAGGACAAGCCGCTGGGCATCCACATCGGCGGCATTGCGATCAACGACGGCTCGGCCAACTTCGCCGACTTCAGCCTGACGCCCAACTTCGCCACTGCCATCCAGCAACTCAACGGCCAGATCGGCACCATCGACAGCCGCAAGGCCAAACCTGCCAGCGTTGACGTCAAAGGCAAGGTGGACCGCTACGCCCCGGTGACCATCAAGGGTAGCGTCAACCCGTTCGACCCGATGGCGGCACTGGATATCGCCACCAGTTTCAAACGGGTCGAGCTGACCACCCTGACGCCCTACTCCGGCAAGTTCGCCGGCTACCGGATCCGCAAGGGCCGGCTCAATCTCGACCTGCACTACCTGATCACCAAGGGCCAGCTCAAGGCAGAGAACAAAGTGGTGGTCGAACAGCTGGAACTGGGTGAGAAAGTCGACAGCCCGGACGCCGTGAGCTTGCCGCTGAAACTGGCCGTCGCCCTGCTCAAGGATGTCGATGGCAAGATCTCCATCGAGCTTCCGGTCACCGGCGACCTGAACAATCCACAATTCAGCGTGATGCCGATTGTCTGGCAAACCCTGCGCAACCTGATCGTGAAGGCTGCTGCCGCCCCTTTCAAACTCATTGGCGGGCTGGTTGCCGGTGGCGGTTCCGAGGACCTGGGCACCGTTTCGTTCGCACCGGGTTCCAGCGAGCTGAGCAAAGACGCCGAAGGCGCACTGGTCAAACTGGCCAGCGCACTCAAGGAACGCCCGGCCCTGCGCCTGGAAATCGAAGGCACCGCCGCACAAAGCAGCGACGGCCCATTGATTGCCGAGCAACGACTGGAGCGCGAGTACCAGTACACCTACTACAAGATACTCCAGCGTCGCGGCGACAAAGTGCCCGCCCAGGCTTCATTGCTGGAAGTCCCCGAGAGTGAAAAAACACCACTGCTGGAAGGCATTTACCGCATCCGTCTGAAAACCCAGCCACCGGCCGAATGGAAGGAACTGGGCAAGGAAGAACGTGCGGCGAAAATGCGTGAAGGGGTGATCAATTTCTGGGCTTCCAGCGACGTGCTCTTGCGTCAACTGGGCCAGGACCGCGCCAGCAGCATCAAGGACTACCTGGTGGACAAAGGCCAACTGGCCGATGACCGGGTGTACTTCATTGATGCCAACCTGGGTCAGGCCCAGAGCGATGGCCGGGTCATCACACCGATGCACCTGGACGCCGAGTAAGCGCACCGGCTCATTCCCCCCTCCCTCAAAAAACAGGCCCCGACATGCATGCCGGGGCCTGTCATGAGCACAGCCTGTGGGCTAAGAGTTGCGACAAGCGTATGGCTCGGCCCGCTTGTCGCGTCTTCTCCCGGTCCAGGCGAGAAGCCTTGCCTGTTACTGGGTTTTCAGGCCATCAGCCGATACGGCCATGACGCCCTTGATGCTCTTGGTGATGTTCACCGCGGTGGTTTTCTGGGCGGCGGTGAGTGCGACAGTCGAGGACAATGACACGACCCCCTTGTTGGTTTCGACTTTGATGTCGGTGCCCGGAATGCCTTTCTCGGTGATCAGATCGCTTTTGACTTTGGTCGTGATCCAGGTATCGGAAGTAGCTTCGGCAGCTTTATCCATCTCTCCGGCCGCCAGCGTCATGGGTGACTGGGTGGTTTGAGTGGTCTGCGCAAAAGCAGCGTTGGCCATGGTCAGGGTCAGAGCGGTAGCCGTTGCAGCAGCGATAGCGAACTTCTTCATACGAGTAACTCCTGTTAACCAGAAAGTCTGCTGTGTGCATTCCCAGCAGGGTTAACAAGGATAGTGCGAAGGTTGTGCCAACGCCCGACCAACAATTACCGCCTTATAAATCAATGAGTTATAAAAAATCCCATACCCCGCGATCATGCAATTTGCATGATCCGGGTATTCTCGACATGCAAGTTGCCGGGTTTATCGCAGGCCAAAAGTCATGAACCACTCGAAGTCTCATGCTCCGCCGCCCTCCCATCGCCCCAACAAAAATGCCTCGCCATTTCAAGCAAGGCATCCCGAAAAACGCTCAGGCACTCAGGTATCGCTGGCGGTACAGCCTTTGGGTGAATAGTCCGACGCCACCGTGGTCACGCAAGTCCAGCCACCGTCCTGCGTACGCGACAGGGTGATGGTTTTACTCAGCACCGCCCCCGGCGCACTGACAATCGTGCAGCCGATACTGCCGGCACCAGTGGATGCGGTTCCTGAAGCGGTGATGGTGCAGTTACTGGTGCTGGCCCGTCCGCCGAGCCGCTCCAGTGTCGGGTCATCGCCCTGGTTGATCACGTCCTCAAAGGGCACCTTCAATGCCGAAATCTCGGCCAGTCCGGCAGTGACCTTGGTACGCGCCTGATACTTGGAGTACATCGGCAAGGCGACGGTCGCCAGGATGCCAATGATCGCTACCACGATCAGCAATTCGATAAGGGTAAAACCGTTTTGTTGCTTCATACATCTAGCCCCCCCTGCATGAGCTGAAATCTCATGATCTGGACCGGTCGAAGCACAGCACATGCCAACCCCTACGCCCTGTGTTTGATGGGGTCCGGTCGACCGCTGCCGCTAAACGGCTCTGAAAAACCGCACTAACTGACACTATTTGTCACCTCAAGAGCGCCCACGCCTTGCCGTCCTTTGGCTAGGCTTGCGGATCTATGGCCTCTCAAGGATAACCGCCACGGGAACGCATCCGTCGTTTCAGGATCTACGAACCCAAGGCCTGCACAGCCGGAGGCGGCACCCGCCTTGAAGCAATCAACCCGGTCACCAAGGATTGAGCCATGGCGGTCAAAGCAGCAAAGATCAGCGTGTACACCTGGGAAGGCCGTGACAGCAAAGGCCATGCCGTCACCGGCGAGTTGAGCGGCCATAGCCCGGCCCTGATCAAGGCCCGGTTGCGTAAACAGGGGATTGTCCCGGGGAAGGTACGCAAGAAGTCCATCTCGCTGTTCAGCGTCACACAGCGGCCCAAGGCGCAGGATATTGCCGTCTTCACCCGGCAGATGGCGACCATGATCAAGGCCGGGGTGCCTGTGTTGCAGTCGTTCGACATCATTGGCGAAGGTTTCGACCACCCGGGTATGCGCACCCTGGTGGGCGAACTTAAAAAGGACGTCGCGGCCGGCAGCAGCTTCGCCAACGCACTGCGCAAACAGCCGGACTGTTTCGACGAACTCTATTGCAACCTGGTCGACGCCGGTGAACAGGCCGGCGCCCTCGACACGCTGTTGGAACGGGTCGCGACCTACAAGGAAAAGAGCGAGAGCCTCAAGGCCAGGATCAGGAACGCCATGACCTATCCGCTGGCCGTGGTCCTGGTCGCAATGATCGTCAGTGCCATCCTGCTGATCAACGTGGTACCGCAATTCCAGTCGGTGTTTGCCGGCTTCGGCGCGCAACTTCCGGGGTTCACCCTGATGGTGATCGGCCTGTCCGAACTCCTGCAGCGCTGGTGGTGGCTGCTGCTGACAGGGTTGATTGCCGGCGCACTGGGGCTGCGCCATGCCCATCGACGCTCACCCGGTTTTCGCGACTGGCTGGACGGCCAATGGCTGAGGCTGCCCCTGGTCGGCACGCTCATGCGCAAGTCCTCGGTGGCCCGTTATGCCCGTACCCTGTCGACCACCTTCGCCGCCGGTGTGCCGCTGGTGGAGGCACTGAACGCCGTGGCCGGCGCGACCGGCAACAGCGTGTTCAAACGAGCGGTACTGCGCATCAGGCAGGATGTCGCCAGCGGCATGCAGTTGAACTTCTCGATGCGTACCAGCGGCGTGTTTCCCGGCATGGCGGTGCAGATGACGGCCATTGGCGAGGAATCGGGTGCATTGGAGGAGATGCTCGACAACGTCGCGAGCTACTATGAAGCGGAAGTCGACTCGCTGGTCGATAATCTGACCAGCCTGATGGAACCCCTCATCATGGTGGTGCTCGGCGTTATCGTCGGCGGGCTGGTGGTTGCCATGTACCTGCCCATCTTCCAACTTGGCTCAGCGATCTGAACATGCCCTTGAGTGACTTATTCGCCGATTACCCCGTAGCCTTTACCGCCACCGCCTGCTTGCTCGGGCTGGTGATCGGCAGTTTTCTCAATGTACTGGTCTGGCGCCTGCCGCAAATGCTCGAGCGCGAATGGCGGGAACAGGCTCGGCAAGTGCTGGAATTGCCCAGCGAAACACCGGGCCCCGCCTACAACCTGATGCTACCGCACTCGCACTGCCCGCATTGCCAGCATCCACTGCGCGCCTGGGAAAACATTCCGCTGCTCAGCTATCTGCTCCTGCGCGGCCGCTGCTCAAGCTGCAAGGCCCCGATCAGTGCCCGTTATCCCTTGACCGAACTGGCCTGTGGCGTGCTGTCGGGATTTATCGCCTGGCACTTCGACTTCGGCTGGCAGGCGGTCATGGTGCTGGTCTTGAGCTGGGGGTTGCTGGCGCTGTGCCTGATCGACGCCGACCATCAGTTGCTGCCGGACGTGCTGGTGTTGCCCTTGTTGTGGCTGGGGTTGATCGTCAACGCGTTCGGGCTGTTCGTGCCGCTGCACGATGCCCTGTGGGGCGCGGTCGCGGGCTATCTGGCGTTGTGGTCGGTGTATTGGCTGTTCAAGCTGATCACCGGCAAGGAAGGCATCGGCTACGGTGACTTCAAGCTGCTGGCGCTGCTCGGCGCCTGGGGTGGCTGGCAGATCCTGCCCCTGACGATCCTGCTGTCGTCGCTGGTGGGCGCGGTCGCGGGGGTGATCTGGTTGCGCTTGAAACAGGTCGAGACCTCGACGCCGATCCCCTTCGGTCCTTATCTGGTCATTGCCGGCTGGATTGCCTTGCTCTGGGGTGGTCAAATAACTAACTTCTATTGGCAGTCTGTCGGTTTGAAATGAATACCCCTGTGGAAAAACCCTGGATTCTCGGCCTGACCGGTGGCATCGGCAGCGGCAAAAGCGCCGCGGCCCGGCACTTCATCGAGCTGGGCATACACACGGTCGATGCCGACCATGCCGCCCGCTGGGTGGTAGAACCCGGTCGCCCGGCGCTGGCGCAGATTGCCGAGCACTTCGGTGCTGGCGTGCTGCAAGCCGACGGCCAGCTGGATCGCGCCGCCCTGCGTCAATTGATCTTCGAAATCCCGGATGAGCGCCGCTGGCTCGAGAAGCTGCTGCACCCGCTGATTGCCCAGGAAATCGCTGCTCACCTGGCCCGCGCCCAATCGCCTTACGCGATTCTGGTCTCACCCTTGCTGATTGAGTCCGGGCAATCGGCCATGACCCAGCGCGTGCTGGTGATCGATGCCCCGGAGCAGTTGCAGATCGAACGCACCCTGCAGCGCGACCAGACCAGCGAACAACAGGTCCAGGCAATCCTCAAGGCCCAGTCCAGCCGTCAGGATCGTCTCAGCCGTGCCGACGATGTGGTGGTCAACGACCGCGACCTCGCCTGGCTGCACAGCGAAGTCGAACGCCTGCACAACTTTTACCTTACTTTGCGTGGAGGCCAGTCATGAGCCAACCCCCTGTCGTTGTTTGTCCAACCTGCGGTGCCCCGGTTGAATGGAGCCCATCCAGCACCTTCCGGCCATTTTGTTCGGACCGCTGCAAACTGATCGACCTGGGTGCCTGGGCCTCGGAGGAGCACAAGATCCCGGTGAGCCCGGATGCCGAGGACGATCTGTTCAGCGAAGACTTCGAACCCCGCCACTGATACCGAGGATCAGGGCCGCATGAAGCTGTAGTCCTCACCGTCATCGAGGTTCTCGGCGAGAAACTGCAGCTCATCGGCCAGATCCTCGGCATTGCGTACCGTCTTGCTCTGCTGCACCACCGCGCTGAGCAAGGCGCGCAGGCTCAAACCCGGTTCAAAGCCGGCTTCCTGCGCCGATACCAGACTGTTGCGCAGCTCTTGCCTCGCCCACTCGTAAACACTCATACCGATACTCCTGAGAACTTTCCGGAGCATAAGTTCGCCTGCGCGCCAATCCCTTGATAAGGATCAAGGCTTGTCGTCGTCCTTCCATGGCGCCGACAAGTAACGCGTACGGTTGAACGTCTCCAGCCATTCGGGGCAGAACACCACCAGTGCGCTGACGACCATGCCGTTGATAAAGGCCTCGGGGAAGATGATCAGCCACAGGTAGCCGACAAAATCCTCCAGCCACTCCGGCATCGCAAAGCGCCCGTCGAACCACAACAGCCCCAGGGCCGCCAACAAGCAGAGTAAGGCCGAGAGCGCGGCGGCAAAAAAACCCGAGCAAAAGATGTACACAAAGGGGTTACGCGGCTGGGCACGCTCCACCAGGATCGCGCAGCCTTCGGTGACCAGCACCGGCAGTAGAATCAGCAAGGCACCATTGACCCCGAGCGCCGCGAGATCCTGCCGTCCCAGCAACACCAGCCCCAACTGGGCGACCAGGCCACCGACTATCGCCAGCGGCCAATCGAGTAGCAGGGTCACGGCGGTCATGCCAATAAAGTGATAGGACACGCCCGTCTCGAAGTCCCGTCGCACCAGCCACAGCATGAACAGCGCAAACACCGTGCCGAACAGCAAATGCTGGCGGCGACTGTCACTGAACAGTTCGACCCAGGGCGCCCGCAACGCGGCCCAGACCAGCACGGGCACGTAGATCAACCAGCCCACCGTGAGGCTTTCAGGAGACAGCAACTCGGCACCGATCATGGCTGGACACTCTCGCGCCCAGCACCTGGCAACCCCACTGTGCAGACCTTCACGTCAGACTCCTTGGAACGGGAACAGGCCGTCAGTCTACACCGCCCTTTGCGCTGCCTTCGACCTCAGGCCCAGTGCCGCGGGTCATTGATCACCGCGTCGTGCTCGGCGAACACCTTCGGTAACTCGACCTTGAGGAAGTCGACCCAGGTGCGGACCTTGGCATCGAGAAAGCGCCGCGACGGGTACAGCGCGTACACATTGCGTTCACGGGGACGATAGGTCGGGAGCAGGCGTAACAAGGTGCCGTCGCTCAACGGCCGCGTCGCCGCATAAAACGGAATCAGGCTGATGCCCATGCCCGACTCGGAGGCCTTGACCATCGACTCGGCCACGTTGCACTGGAACGTCCTGGCCGGGCTGACGGCATGCTCGCCGGACGCGTCATGAAACAGCCATTGATCGCTGTACAGGGGATCGAGCATGCGCAGGCAACAGTGATCGTTCAGCGCCAGTGGATGCTGCGGCACACCCTGGCGTTGCAGGTACGCCGGGGCGGCACAGGGCACGCTGTAGATCTGCCCGAGGGGCTGGGCGACCGATTGCGAATCGGCCAGCTCAAGGGCAATCGAGATCACCACGTCAAAGCCTTCCTCCAGGGGGTCGGGATTGCGTTGTGACAGGGTCAGTTCGAACACCACGTCCGGATACAGCTCACAGTATCGAGCGATCAACGGCGTGATCAACACGCCCAGGCCATTCATGCTGTGCACCCGCAGTCGGCCACTGGGTTTCAGGTGAGCGCCACGGGCCTCTGCCGTGGCCTCCTCCATCTCTTCGAGTATTTGCCGGCTGCGCAGCAAGAAGCGCTCGCCGGCCTCCGTCAGGCTCAACCGCCGGGTGGTGCGTTGCAGCAAGCGCGCCTGCACATGCTGTTCCAGGTCCGCGACCAGACGGGACACTTGCGCGGTAGAAAGGTCGAGCGCATCGGCGGCGGCGGTAAAGCTGCCGCAATCCACGACACGAACAAACACCCGCAAGTTATTGAGCAAATCCATAAGCCTCCAGGGGGCCGTGACTGTTACGTTTCATGTAAGGCTGCATCAGGCATCCAGCCCTTTTTCGATGACGGGCGAAGCTTAGACTTCAGGCATCGGAATCAACACGGAGTACCCAACGATGAAAACCCTGATCAGCCTGTTGCTGACGATTATCGCCACCTCTGCCATGGCCGCCGGCACTGAGTCCGCCGCCACGCCCTACCCTCCGGCGCAGCCGCTGGACATCGCCAGGGTGGTGTCGATCACGCCCACCGCTACGGCCTGCAACGTTGAACCAGCCACCATGGTCTATGTCGATCATCAAGGCCAGATTCACCGCGTGACGTATCAGGTCATGGGCAACTGCACCAGTGGCCTGTAGTCACCGGCTCAGCGCAGTGTCCAGGTGTAACTGAAGATCAGACGGTTTTCATCGATGTCGCTGCGGTAGTTGGAACGCGCCATGGCATTGCGTACACGTATCCCCAGGCCTTTTAGGCTACCACTCTGCAGCACATAGCCGACATCCAGGTCCCGCTCGCGGTCCTTGCCCTCATACCCCTTGCCGGTATCGACGTTGTTGCCGCTGATGTATCGCACGGTGCTGGTCAACCCCGGCACGCCGAGGGCGGCAAAGTCGTAGTCGTATCGGGCCTGCCAGGAGCGCTCATCGGTGTAGGCGAACTCATAGGTCGGCACCTCGTTACCCAGCGGTGAGATATTGGCAAACACTCGGGGGAAGGCGCTGTCGCCGAACATGCCCTGGTAGCCGACATAAAAGGTGTGACCGCCGCGCTTGGCCGACAGCAGGGAAAAGAACGCCTGGTTATCGATGTTGCCCAACAACTGCTGGCCGTCTTCCCGCGAATCGAAATAGCCCAGGTTCGCGCCCAGGACCCAGTCGCTCATCGGCTCACTGTGTTTGAGGCCGAGGAAGCGCTGGTTGTAGATGTCTTCCAGTTGCCCGTACCAGGCACTGAGCGAACTGCGCTTTTCATTGAAGGCGTAATCGGCACCGGCAAAGTTGAAGCCGTCGCTGCTGACCTGGCGCTGTGGTACGTGGCCGAGCATGGCCTGCATCTTCTCGTCGCCGGCCTCGTTACGCAGGCTGGTCGACCGCAGGTGGCCACCCTGCACGGTCAGGCCATTGATCTCGCTGGAACTGATACTTGCGCCCTGGTAGCTGGGCGGCAGCAAGCGAATATCGCTGAAGACCAGTATCGGCAAGTTCGGCTGCAACTCTCCAACCTTCAACTCGGTCCTGGAGTAACGCACTTTCAACGCGCCGGCCAGGCGGCTGTAGTCATCGGCGGCACGCCCGTCATCCTGCACCGGCAGCAAGCCGGTATTGACCCGGTCCGGGCTGCTGTCGAGCTTGAGGCCCAGCAGGCCGATGACATCCATACCAAACCCGACGGTGCCCTGGGTATACCCGGACTTGACGTTGAGGATGAAGCCCTGCGCCCATTCCTCGGCCTTCGATTGCGGGTTAGCCCCGACGATGTCGGAGAAGTCCCGGCTGAAGTAATAATTGCGCGCCTGCAAGGTGGCGCTGGTGTCTTCGATGAAGCCACTCTCGGCAGCCTGTGCACCAGAGGAAAAACCCGAGGCGAGCGCCAGGGACAACACGGAACCGGTTGTTGGGAGATTCTGTTTCATCGTTGTTCTCTTATTGTTATGGATCGACAGGTTGAAGGGCGCCACCCGCAATGCACTGGCTGCGGGGACGCTGAAGCAGGTTGAAGCCGAGCGAACGAACGCTGACGGGTGTCAGCGCGCGACCTCCCGGGAATCCGCCGCCTGGGCAGCAGCAGGACGCCGCACGCTCAACAACAGGTGCGTGACCATGCCGAAAATCAGCCCCCAGAACGCGGCGGACAAGCCGAACAACGACATGCCCGAGGCGGTAGTGAGAAAGGTCACCAGCGCTGCTTCGCGGTCATTCGGCACGGCCATCGCGCCGCCCAGGGCACCGGCAATGGCGGCAAACAGCGCGAGCCCGGCGAGGGCCGCGATCAGTTCCTTGGGAAAGGCCGAGAACAGCGATACCAGGGTCGCGCCGAAGACCCCCAGCACCAGGTAACACAACCCGCCCACGACCCCGGCCACATAACGTTTGTGTGGATTTTCGTGGGCCTCGCGCCCGGTGCAGATCGCGGCGGTAATGGCCGCCAGGTTCAGCCCATGGCAGCCGAACGGTGCCAACAACGCGGTCCCCAGCGCGCTGCCGGCGATGATCGGGCTGGCCGGCGTGGTGTAGCCGCTGGCACGCAGCACCGCCATGCCCGGGACGAACTGCCCGGTCAGGGCCACCATCACCAGCGGCAAGGCAATGTTGAGCGTTGCACTGAGGCTGAACTCGGGGGAGATCCAGACCGGCGTCGCCAGACCGATCACCAGTGCATCACGCTGCAACTCCCCTGACACAAAGGCGATCGAGCAACCGACCAGCAGCACCATCAACACCGCGTAGCGCGGCATGACACGCTTGCACACCAGGTACGTGGCAAACATCGCCAGCACCAATAACGGCTTGCCCTGCAAGGACACAAACAACCCGGTGCCGAAGCTGAACAGAATCCCCGCCAGCATTGCCGCCGCAATCGCGGCAGGCAGTTTGCCGATGATCCGGTCAAAGGCACCCGACACCCCGACCAGAAAAATGATCAGGCTACTGACCAGGTAGGCGCCCACCGCTTCGGGCATGGAAATGCCCGGCAGCAACGCCACCAGCAACGCCGAGCCCGGTGCCGACCACGCGATGATCACCGGCACGCGGTAACGCAGGCTCAAGCCGATGCCCAGCAGCGCGCTGCCAATGGAAATCGCCCAGATCCAGGACGACAGCACTTCCCGCGAGAGGTGTGCCGCCTCGGCCACCTGAAAAATAATCACCAGGGGACCGGCATAGGAAATCACCGTGGCGATAAATCCGGCGACCGCGGCAGACAGGGAAAAGTCGTGGAATAACGCGTTCATGGCACCTCGCCGCAAGACTCATCAGGCAATCCGTGGCACTGGCCCGGTCGCTCTTGTTTGGGGAACATCAACGGACAGCCCGGGTCAGGCGCTGGTCGCTGTCATCGCCTGGGCAAGCCCTTTGGCGCTACGCTGACTGCTGATGGCGAACACCGTCATGGCGATGGCCGCCACGGCCCCAGGCAACGCGAACGCCATGAAATTCAGTTGCAACGGCAGGCTGATCCCCAGCAAGGCACCGCCCAACAGCGGGCCGACGATGGCACCGTTACGGCCAATGCCCGAGGCCCAGCCCAGGCCAGTGGAGCGAATGGTCATGGAGTAGAACTGCGCGGCGCAGGCATACAGCAAAATTTGCGAACCGATGGTGGTGGCACCGGCAATGGCGATCACCAGGTACAACACCGGCATCGGGCTGTTGAAGCCGAGCAAGGTGATCGACACCGCCGCCATGGCGAAAAACACCGCCAACACCCGTGGCAGGTTGAGCCTGTCACCCAGTACCCCCCCACCCACCGCACCGAAGATGGCGCCGAAGTTCAGCACCAGCAGGAACGACAAGCTCGAGCCAAGGCTGTAACCGGCGTTGGCCATCAGTTTCGGCAGCCAGGAGCTCAGGGCGTAGACCATCAGCAGGCAGCAGAAAAATGCCAACCACAGCATCAGCGTGCGCAGTGCCCGCCCTTCGCGGAACAGCTGCAACACCGGTGTGCCGGTGCCCTTCACTTCACTCATGTGCAGTTGATCGTCGGTCTGCGCGACGTAAGCAGGGTCGATTCGCTCCAGCACCTTGCGTGCTTCTGCATGGCGTCCCTGACGCAGCATGAAACCCACCGACTCGGGCAGGAAATACATGATCAGCGGCAACAGCAGCAGCGGCAGCAGTGCCACGTAAAATACCGATTGCCAGCCAAAGCTGGGGATCAGCACGATGCCCAGCCCGGCCGAGAGCATGCCGCCCACCGAGTAGCCGCTGAACATGATCGCCACCAGGGTGCTGCGGATTTTTTTCGGCGCGTACTCGTTCATCAGCGCCACCACATTGGGCATCACCCCGCCAATGCCCAACCCGGCAATGAACCGGCAGAGACCGAACTCGGTGGGGTTGCGGGCAAAACCGTTGAGCACGGTAAAACCGCTGAACAGGATCACGCACAGGGTGATGGCTTTCTTACGGCCGATCTTGTCCGACAGCGGACCGAAAAACAGCGCCCCGAACATCATCCCGAACAGGGCATAACTGCCCAGCGCACCGGCCTGCAGAGGGCTGAGCCCCCACTCTTTCATCAGCATCGGCAGCACCACGCCGTAGATCACCAGATCGTAGCCGTCGAAGATGATGATCAGGGCACACCAGAACAGCACCATCCAGTGAAAGCGGTTGAAACGAGCGTTGTCGATAACCTCATGTACGTCGATCTTGCGCATGGCATCTGTCTCTTGTTGTTGTTTTTTTAAGAGCGTCGGTAACGCGGTAAACGTGCGTAGAACCGAGGGTAGGGATGTCAGGAGCGCGGCAATATCCGCTCAGCGCAGATCGTTATCCGTTTTGTGCAGGCCTGGACGCCCGCGAACGGATACGACAAATGTCTTCTTTGCGATTGCATTTGGGCGCTAAGCTTGGCCTATGGATGATTCAGACTACTTACGCCTGCTGACCATCGCGGCCGAGCAAGCCAACGCCTTCCTTTCCAATGCCCGCAAATGGGAGCGTGAGCGTTGGGTCTGCCAACGCCTGCTACAAGGCTTGAACATCCCCTACCGCGCCGACGAGTTCAGCCCGGCGGGCGAGCCGCCAGACGTGCTGTTTCGCGAGGCCAATTTCGAAGTCTTCTTCGTGCTCGATGAAGGCCGACGGCTCAATGACGAGTGGCGCGACGAACTGCAACGTCGGCGCAGCGCCTTCTCCCTGAGCCAACTGGTGCGCCGCGAAGCCAAGCCCAGGCGGATTCCGGCCAACGAGTTCTTGTTGCGATTGGCGCCAACCTTGCGCAAAAAAGCGCACAACTACAAAGAACGCGGCATGGACTTGGGCGAGCTGGACATCATCGCCTTCGCCAGCCTCAAGCGCGAAGTACTGGACCTCAACAGCCACTTCCCGCCCCCTACCGAATACCTGCGCCAGGGCTGGCGCTCGTTGTCACTGGTCGGTCCGACCTTCGCCCGCGTGTTGTTTGCCCACCCCGACGCCCCGGACTTTCTGCGCGGCAACCTGGGCCGCAGCATTGTCTTCGACGTCGGGATCAGTCTGTGAGCCCTGTGCAGGACTGATTGCCGACACGTTCAGGGAGCGGACATGGCGCAATCAGCGCTGCGATGTTACAAAGTGGCAACATTCGCCTGGGTGACACCCTGTGCATCGGCCCCCTGCCCGCGAGCGGCTATGCTCCGTTCAATGCCGACCAGCGTATAACCTGGCTGCGCGCTGTAGCTTCCATACATTTAGCAACGTCTACCTGACGAGGCCTTATATGACCAGCCGCCTGAACCCCGACGACCAACAGCATGTCGAAGAGTACCTGCAACTGTCCCAGCACCAAGTCGAGCGCCGGCCTTTCCGGCCGTGGATGCTCCTGGTGGTGGTACTGGCAGTGACCATTGGCCTGGGCCTGTTGAGCCGTTTTATCAGCTACCTGACGCTATGAGCTGCCGAGGGTCTGTTGACGTTTGATGACGAACCGCGTTGCGTTCCAACGAGTGCGAGGCAAGGCGCGGGATGCCGCCAATGGTTGTTCCCTTGGCAAATCCCGCAACGCAGCCTCGCGCTCGTTGGAGCGCAACCCGAAGGGACGGACGCCCACGTGGCGCAGGGCAGCGTTGCTCGGAACTCATTTGGAACAACCAAATCACGTTCCTCGCGCCTTGCCCTGCACCACGTGGGCATCCGTCGCGGTCGTCATCAAACGTCAACAGACCCTCATGCTCGCTCGGGTAATTGCACCGATTTCTTTTAGCCTTGCGAGATATCCCCATGACTCATCGTATTGTCATCGTTGGCGGCGGCGCCGGCGGCCTGGAGTTGGCTACCCGTCTGGGTAAGACTCTGGGTAAACGCGGCACGGCCAGCGTAATGCTGGTCGACGCGAACCTGACCCACATCTGGAAACCCCTGCTGCATGAAGTGGCCGCCGGCTCCCTGAACTCCTCCGAAGACGAACTCAACTATGTTGCCCAGGCCAAATGGAACCACTTCGAGTTCCAACTCGGGCGCATGAGCGGGCTCGATCGGGCACAGAAAAAAATCCAGCTGGCCGCGACCTACGACGAACACGGCCTGGAACTGGTTCCGGCCCGTGAAGTGGCCTACGACTCGCTGGTGATTTCAGTCGGCAGCACCACCAACGACTTCGGCACCCTGGGCGCGGCGCAACACTGCCTGTTCCTCGACACCCGCAAGCAGGCCGAACGTTTTCACCAACAGTTGCTCAACCACTACCTGCGCGCCCACGCCGGGCAGACAGACCAGGTCGAGCAAATCAGCGTGGCCATCGTCGGCGCAGGTGCCACCGGCGTCGAACTGGCCGCCGAACTGCACAACGCAGCCCATGAACTGGCGGCCTATGGCCTGGACCGGATCAAGCCGGAAAACATGCACATCACCCTGATCGAGGCCGGGCCACGGGTACTGCCTGCCCTGCCGGAACGCATCGGCGGGCCTGTGCATAAGACCCTGGAGAAACTCGGGGTGAACGTCATGACCAATGCCGCGGTCAGCGAAGTGACGACTGACAGCCTGATCACAGCTGATGGCAAAACAATCAATGCCAGCCTGAAAGTCTGGGCGGCGGGCATACGCGCACCGGGCTTTCTCAAGGACATCGATGGCCTGGAAACCAACCGCATCAACCAACTGCAGGTGTTGCCGACCCTGCAAACCACCCGTGACGAGAATATTTTCGCCTTCGGTGACTGTGCCGCCTGTCCGCAACCCGGCACCGATCGCAATGTGCCGCCACGGGCCCAGGCCGCCCACCAGCAAGCCTCGCTGCTGGCCAAATCGCTGAAACTGCGGATCGAGGGCAAGCCCCTGCCGAGCTACAAATACACCGATTACGGTTCGCTGATCTCGTTGTCGCGTTTTTCGGCTGTGGGTAACTTGATGGGCAACCTTACCGGCAGCGTGATGCTCGAGGGCTGGCTGGCGCGGATGTTCTACGTGTCGCTGTACCGCATGCACCAGATGGCGCTGTACGGACCGTTCCGCACGGCAATGCTGATGCTGGGCAGCAAGATCGGACGCGGGACCGAGCCGCGGCTGAAGCTGCACTAAAACAAACCCGTGTGGGAGCGGGCTTGCTCGCGAAGAGGCCGTGTAATTCAACATTTATGTCGACTGACACACTGCCTTCGCGAGCAAGCCCGCTCCCACATTGGCTTTGCGGCGCTCTTGAGTTTCCTATGGACAAAAAAAATCCCCGTATCTTTCGATACGAGGATTTTTAATATGGTCGGGGTAAGGGGATTCGAACTCCTGACATCCTGCTCCCAAAGCAGGCGCGCTACCGGACTGCGCTATACCCCGGTAAAAAAAAGGCACCTTTTAAAAGGCGCCTTCTTCGATCAGTGCTTTTGGCCTCTGATCTTAAGATTCGATTCCAGCGTTAACTGGTTTCAAAAATGGTGGGTCGTGTGGGATTCGAACCTACGACCAATTGGTTAAAAGCCAACTGCTCTACCAACTGAGCTAACGACCCAAAAATGGTCGGGGTAAGGGGATTCGAACTCCTGACATCCTGCTCCCAAAGCAGGCGCGCTACCGGACTGCGCTATACCCCGGTTTGAAATTGGCTCCGTGACCAGGACTCGAACCTGGGACCCAATGATTAACAGTCATTTGCTCTACCGACTGAGCTATCACGGAACTACATATTTCAATTACAACATTTGACGCTTTAAAGCACTCTCTTCGACCCGTTCGCATCGCTGCGTTCGTGTGTCTGAGGCGCGCTATTCTACAACCTTAAACACCTCTGTCAACCCCCTAA
This sequence comes from Pseudomonas sp. FW300-N1A1, assembly GCF_058789115.1. Lineage (NCBI taxonomy): Bacteria > Pseudomonadati > Pseudomonadota > Gammaproteobacteria > Pseudomonadales > Pseudomonadaceae > Pseudomonas > Pseudomonas sp. FW300-N1A1. Next base: position 53,461 of record NZ_JBYTBK010000008.1, read on the forward strand.
ATTGCTTTCAAGACACTGATTTGCAACTTATTTCAGATTTCTTCTTGGGGAGAAGAAACCCTTGGAGCGACTTACTGCGGGGCGCACTTTACAAGCCTTTTCCTTACAGTTCAACACCCTAAGAAAAAAAAGTGCGCTAAACGAAGGTCAACCCTTGTAGGAGCAGCCGGTCGACGCTCGAGCGCTCGCGATGGGCGTTAACGATAACGCGTACTTTCTGACTCAACGCGTTGCTCTTGAGACCATCGCGAGCGTGCTCGCGTCTATAAAAAAGGCCCCGCATTGCGGGGCCTCCTCCATTAACGCTGGGCAACCGGTCAGTTGAAAACGATCTCGTCGTTCGCAACAGTGGCCGTCACGCTGCTGCCTGGCAGGAAACTGCCGGACAGGATCAGCTGTGCCAATGGGTTCTCGATCCAGCGCTGGATCGCTCGTTTGAGCGGCCGAGCGCCATAAACCGGGTCGTAACCCACCGCAATCAACTTATCCAGCGCCTCACTGCTCAGCGCCAGGCTCAGCTCGCGCTCGGCCAGACGGCTGCGCAGGCGGCCCAACTGGATCTCGGTGATGCCGGCAATCTGATCACGGGCCAGAGGCTCGAAGATCACCACTTCATCGATCCGGTTGATGAACTCCGGACGGAAGTGCGTCGATACCGCATCCATCACCGCCGCACGCTGTGCTTCACGATCACCCACCAGTTCCTGGATCTGTACCGATCCCAGGTTGGAAGTCATGACGATCACCGTATTGCGGAAGTCCACGGTGCGCCCATGGCTGTCCGTCAGGCGACCGTCTTCCAGCACTTGCAGCAACACGTTGAACACGTCCGGGTGAGCCTTCTCGACCTCGTCCAGGAGGATCACCGAGTAAGGCTTGCGACGCACCGCCTCGGTCAGGTAACCGCCCTCTTCATAGCCCACATAGCCTGGTGGTGCGCCGATCAAGCGGGCCACCGAGTGTTTCTCCATGAACTCGGACATGTCGATCCGTACCATCGCCTCTTCGGTATCGAAGAGGAACTCGGCCAGGGCCTTGCACAGTTCGGTCTTGCCCACACCGGTAGGGCCCAGGAACATGAACGAGCCGCTTGGGCGATTCGGGTCGGACAACCCGGCGCGGGAACGCCGCACGGCGTTGGCCACTGCCACGACCGCCTCGTTCTGGCCAATCACACGCTGGTGCAACAGGCTTTCCATCTTCAGCAGTTTGTCGCGCTCGCCTTCGAGCATCTTCGACACCGGGATGCCGGTCCATTTCGACACGACCTCGGCGATCTCTTCTTCAGTCACCTTGCTGCGCAGCAACTGGTTTTCGCTCTTGCCATGCTGGTCGACCATTTGCAGGCTGCGCTCCAGATCCGGGATCACCCCGTACTGCAACTCGGCCATGCGGTTCAAATCGCCCTTGCGACGAGCCGCTTCCAGTTCCTGGCGGGACTGTTCGATTTTTTGCTGGATCTGCGCGGAGCCCTGCACTTCGGCTTTTTCCGAGGTCCAGATTTCTTCCAGGTCGGAATACTCACGCTCCAGTCGAACAATCTCTTCCTGCAATTTCTCCAGGCGCTTGATCGCCGCCTCGTCGTCTTCTTTCTTCAAGGCCTGGGATTCGACCTTGAGCTGAATCAGCCGACGCTCCAGGCGATCCAGCACTTCCGGCTTGGAGTCGATCTCCATCCGAATACGGCTGGCCGCTTCATCGATCAGGTCGATGGCTTTGTCCGGCAACTGGCGATCGGTAATGTAGCGATGGCTCAACTTGGCCGCCGCGATGATCGCACCGTCGGTGATCGCCACCTTGTGGTGAACCTCGTAGCGCTCTTTCAGGCCACGCAGGATCGCAATGGTGTCTTCTTCGCTCGGCTCATCCACCAGTACTTTCTGGAAGCGCCGCTCGAGGGCCGCGTCCTTCTCTATATATTGGCGGTACTCGTTGAGCGTGGTCGCACCCACGCAATGCAGCTCACCCCGGGCCAGGGCCGGCTTGAGCATGTTGCCGGCGTCCATCGAGCCTTCGCCCTTGCCGGCGCCGACCATGGTGTGCAGCTCGTCGATGAACAGAATGATCTGCCCTTCCTGCTTCGACAGTTCATTGAGCAAGCCTTTGAGCCGCTCCTCGAACTCGCCACGGTACTTGGCACCGGCAATCAGCGCGCCCATATCCAGCGAGAGCAGACGCTTGCCTTTGAGGCCGTCCGGCACCTCACCATTAATGATGCGCTGGGCCAGGCCTTCGGCAATCGCGGTTTTACCCACGCCAGGCTCACCGATCAGCACCGGGTTGTTCTTGGTACGGCGCTGCAGGACCTGAATGGTCCGGCGAATCTCGTCGTCACGGCCAATCACCGGATCGAGCTTGCCGTCTTCGGCGCGCTTGGTCAGGTCGACCGTGTATTTGTCCAGTGCCTGGCGCGATTCCTCGGCGTTAGGGTCATTCACCGCCTCGCCGCCGCGCAGGTTATTGATCGCATTCTCCAGGGCTTTCTTGCTGACACCCTGGCCAAGCAGCAACTTGCCGAGCTTGCTGTTCTCATCCATGGCCGCGAGCAGCACCAGTTCACTGGAGATGAACTGATCACCCTTCTGCTGGGCCAGGCGATCGGCCTGGTTGAGCAGGCGCGCCAGGTCCTGCGACATGTTCACGTCGCCGGTGGGGTTCTGGATTTTTGGCAGCTGGTCGAGCTCTTTGCTCAACGCTTTGCGCAGGCTGTTGACGTCGAAGCCCACTTGCATCAGCAACGGCTTGATTGAGCCACCTTGCTGTTCAAGCAGCGCTTGCATCAGGTGCGCAGGCTCGATGCCCGGATGGTCGAGGCCTACGGCCAGGGATTGGGCATCGGATAACGCTAACTGTAATTTGCTGGTTAAACGGTCTATACGCATTGGTCACCTTCCTTTGAGCAGGCCGGAGCGATGGACACACCTAAATAGAGAAACCTGCCAGATACCTCACTAGATGCGGTCGATTCTGGGGGATTCAAGCGTCGTACAGTTGATACAGGTCAGAAGACTAGGGGGCGCTCTCAATTACTTACCCCGCCGCGTTGTGCCTTAAAGCGGGCCAGACAAGGCGCAGCGCTGGGAATGGTACGCCCTTTCCAAGGCCTGCAACGCAGCGTGGCCCGCTTTAAGGCACAACCCGAAGGGCCGGGCCTGCTGTTGTGCAGGGCTGCGTTGCTCGAAGCTTATTTGGAATGACCAAACCACGCTTCTCGCGCCTTGCCCTGCACAACAGCAGCCCCCGCGCGGCGTGGAAACTAATTGAGAACGCCCCCTAGCGTTCCAGCCAGATCAGGGAGGCAAACCGACCCGTGCGAGGCGCGCGGCGGTAAGAGAAGAAGCGAGGATCGGTCACGGTACACAAACCGCCACCGTAGACGGCCGTGACACCGCAAGCCGCCAGACGCAGGCGCGCCAGCCGGTAAATGTCAGCCATGAATTTGCCCGCATTGTGGCTGGGCACAAAAGCCCCGCTCGCTTGCGGCAGTTGCGCAATGAAAACGTCGCGAACTTCCGGGCCGACCTCAAAGGCTTTCGGGCCAATGGCCGGGCCGAGCCAAACCAGGACCTGTGTCGGCTCCACTGCCAGGCTGTCGAGGGTGGCTTCCAGCACACCCGCCGCCAGCCCGCGCCAACCGGCATGAGCCGCGGCAACGCGAGTACCGGCACGGTCGCAGAACAACACCGGCAGGCAGTCCGCCGTCATCGCCGTACAGGCGATCCCGGGCGTGGCCGTCCAGCTGGCGTCCGCCGTGGCGACCACCGCCGGGTCGGCGTGCGCCACGACAATCCCGTGAACCTGCTGCAACCAGGCCGGTTGAATGGCGAAGTGCTCGGTCAGGCGACGGCGATTCTCGGCCACCGCCACGGGGCTGTCGTCGACGTGATCGCCCAGGTTGAGGCTATCGAACGGCGCCAGGCTGACGCCGCCCGCACGGGTGGTGACACAGGCTTTGACCCCGGCCGGCGCGGGCCAGTCAGGAATCAGCCAGTCCATCATCCGATGAACGCCTCACGGTCCTGCTTGAGCAGCGTCAGCAACCAGACGAAATCTTCCGGCAATGGCGATTCCCAGCTCATGCGCTTGCCCGTGGTCGGGTGATCCAGTTCCAGGAAACGCGCATGCAGCGCCTGACGCGGGAAGTTTTTCAGCGACTCGACCATGGTTGGATTGGCTGCCGGCGGAATACGGAAACGACCGCCGTAGGCAGGGTCTCCAACCAACGGGAAGTTGATGTGGGCCATGTGCACGCGAATCTGGTGCGTACGACCGGTTTCCAGCTTGACCCGCACGTGAGTGTGGGAGCGGAAGCGTTCGAGCACGCGGTAATGACTCACCGCCTGCTTGCCGCCTTCCATCACCGCCATGCGCTGGCGTTGCTGGCCGTGACGACCGATGGGCGCGTTGATCTTGCCGCCCGCGGTGACCACGCCGATCACGATGCACTCGTAGATCCGGCTGACGCTGCGGCTCTGCAACTGTGTAACCAGTTGCGTCTGCGCCTGAATGGTCTTGGCCACCACCATCAAGCCGGTGGTGTCCTTGTCCAGACGGTGCACGATACCGGCGCGCGGCACATTGATGATGTCCGGCACGTGGTGCAGCAAGGCGTTGAGCAACGTGCCATCGGCGTGACCGGCGGCAGGATGCACCACCAGCCCGGCAGGCTTGTTGATCACCAGGATGTCGTCATCTTCATAGACGATGTCCAGGGCGATGTCTTGAGCGACCCATTCGCCCTGAGCTTCCTGCTCGGCAGTCAACTCGAGGATGGCACCGCCGTGGACGATGTCTCGCGGGCGGATAACCGCTCCATCCACAGTCAGGCGGCCGTCTTTGATCCAGGCGGAAAGGCGCGAGCGCGAGTGCTCAGCGAATAGTTGTGCGGCGACTTGGTCGAGGCGTTGGCCGCCCAATTCGGACGGCACCTCTGCGCGGAGTTCAATTTTATCGGACATGCTCAGACTAGGCGTCGGCACAGCCTTTGGTTTCGGCTGCGCGCTTGTGGTTAAATACGGCGTCTTTTGCCCCGAGGCTATTCAACGGGGCACTCATCATAACAGGACGGCCCCGCCCAAGACAGCGGCCGTCATAGGGACGCAAGCCGCCATGCAAGTGAAACACCTGCTGCTGATCGCCATCCTCGCATTGACCGCTGCTTGCTCGTCGAAGGAAGTCGTAGACGAAAACCTCAGCGAAGTCGAGCTGTACCAGCAGGCTCAGACCGATCTGGACAACAACAGCTACACCAGCGCCACGGCCAAGCTCAAGGCTCTGGAGTCGCGCTATCCGTTCGGTCGCTATGCGGATCAGGCCCAGCTTGAACTGATTTATGCCAACTACAAGAACGCCGAGCCCGAGGCTGCCAAGTCTGCCGCCGAGCGTTTCATCCGTCTGCACCCGCAGCACCCGAACGTCGATTATGCCTACTACCTCAAGGGCCTGACTTCGTTTGACCAGGATGTCGGCCTGCTCGCGCGCTTCCTGCCGCTGGACATGACCAAGCGTGACCCGGGCGCCGCACGTGACTCGTACAACGAGTTCGCCCAGCTCACCAGCCGTTACCCGAACAGCCGCTACGCGCCGGACGCCAAGCAACGCATGATTTATCTGCGTAACCTGCTGGCGGCCTACGAAATCCACGTAGCCGACTACTACCTGACCCGCCAGGCCTATGTCGCCGCCGCCAACCGTGGCCGCTATGTGGTGGAGAACTTCCAGGAAACCCCTGCGGTCGGTGACGGCCTGGCCGTGATGGTCGAGTCCTACCAGCGCCTGCACCTGGACGAACTGGCCAACACCAGCCTCGAAACCCTGAAACTGAACTACCCGAACCACCCAAGCCTGGTGGACGGTCAGTTCGTACCCCGGGTTGCCGAAGCCGACAACCGTTCGTGGGCCAGCAAGGTCACCCTGGGCCTGATCGAATCCCGTCCGCCGCTGCCGCCGGGTGAAACCCGCGCCAACCAGGACATCATGCGCCAGTATCAAAACGCCAAGGACGCCATTCCGCCCGAGCTCAAGCCTCAAGACGGCGATGCCGCCGAAGAAGAGCAGCACGAAGCGGAAGGCAACAACGACGACCGCTCGTGGTTCAGCTACATGACCTTCGGCGTATTCGACTGATACCCGCCCGAGGCACCAGAGGGAGACTTTCGAGTCTCCCTTTTTTATTTCCGGGTTTTATAGCGCTGTGCGCTGGATGAGTCCTTGGCTAAACTGGCAAAACATTCGTCGAATAGCGGTTCACCATGCTTCGTTTACTGTTCTGGATTGCATTGATTGCTGCTGCAGTATGGCTCTGGCGCAAGCTCAAGCGCCCCACCAATACCACCCAGCCGCCGAGCGAGCAAAACGCACCGCCCATGGTCCGCTGTGCCCATTGCGGCGTGCACTTGCCTCGCGATCGCGCGCTGAGCCTGCACCAGCAGTGGTATTGCAGCCAGGCTCATCTTGAGCAAGGCCCCGGTCCCCGTGATCGCTGAACCCGCGCGATCGCTCGCCCCTGCCGCCTGTCCCGACCGACGGCAGAAACTTCTTTGAACATCACAATCGACCTGCTCGTATCGACCGCCCGGCACAGAGAGTGAACAGGCTGAGGAACTGAAGGAATCGAATCGGCGTCTGAGACAGATTACTCGCGGTCACAGTCATCGAATGAATCGGGCGATAGAAACCCCCTCGCGGCCTTCCCGTCGCCGGCAAACGTTAGCCCATGGATGGACACAACGTTGAAGATGCCCCCAGCGCCAAGAGTCCTGATCGTTGATGACGAACCGGACATTCGCCAATTCCTCGAAATTGCCCTGGGTCGAATGAAACTCGACACCTCGACCGCCCGCAATGTCAGAGAAGCCCGAAGCCTGCTCAGCCTCCATCGATTCGACCTGTGCCTGACCGAGATGCCGCTGCCCGACGGTACGGGCCTGGAACTGGTGCAGCACATCCAACAACGCCATCCACAGCTGCCAGTGGCGATGATCAGCGCCAACGGTAGCCTGGAAACCGCCATCAACGCCCTGAAAGCCGGGGCTTTCGACTTTCTGACCAAGCCCGTGGACCTTGTACGGCTGCGAGCACTTGTGGTCAGCGCAGTACGCCAGCCGGCCGGCATCGCTCGCCCCCTAGAGCGGCGCTTGCTCGGAGACTCGCTGCCCATGCGCAGCTTGCGCAAACAGGTCGACAAACTGGCTCACAGCCAGGCCCCGGTGTACATCAGCGGCGAATCCGGCAGCGGCAAGGAGCTGGTCGCCCGACTGATTCACGATCAAGGCTCACGCGCCGGCCAGTCGTTTGTAGCCATCAATTGCGGGGCCATTCCCGCGGAGCTGATGGAAAGCGAGTTCTTCGGCCATCGCAAAGGCAGCTTCAGCGGCGCCATCGAGGACAAGCCCGGACTGTTCCAGGTGGCGAACGCAGGCACGCTGTTTCTCGATGAAGTCGCCGACCTGCCGCTGGCCATGCAGGTCAAGCTGCTGCGAGCCATTCAGGAAAAGGCCGTGCGCAGCATCGGCGGGCAGCAGGAAATACCGATTGATGTGCGGGTACTCTGCGCCACGCACAAGGATCTGGACGCGGAGGTGGCCGCCGGGCGCTTCCGACAGGACTTGTACTATCGACTGAACGTGATTGAGTTGCGCGTTCCAGCGCTTCGGGAACGCCGTGATGATATCGAGCTATTGGCCACTCACGTGCTCGAGCGCCTAGCGTCGCAGAGCAGCCTGCCGGTCGCTCACTTGCAGCCACAAGCACTTGAAGCACTCAAGCGCTACCGTTTTCCGGGCAATGTCCGCGAACTGGAAAACATGCTGGAGCGCGCGCATACACTCTGCGAAAACAGACAGATCGGCGCGGACGACCTGCGCCTGGCAGAAGGCAATGGCAGGCGCGAAAGCGCCATGCCGGACCCGACGAGCGTCGACAACCTCCCCCACTACCTGGAAAGCATCGAGCGCCAGGTGATCCTGCACACCCTGGAGGAAACCCGCTGGAACCGCACGGCGGCGGCCCAACGGCTGAGCTTGTCGTTTCGCTCGCTGCGTTACCGGCTCAAAAAGCTCGGCCTTGATTGAAGCAGCGCGTGGCGAGGGAGCTTGCTCCCACTCGGTTTCTAGAGGCGACCGGCCGGCGCATAAGGCGCTGGGTCGATAACCGGTTCGCGTCCCAATAGCACATCGGCGAACAACTGGCAGGAGGCCGGTGCGAGCACCAGACCATTGCGATAATGCCCGCAGTTGAGCCACAGCCCGTCAAACCCCGGCACTGCACCGATATAGGGTATCCCCTCTGGAGAGCCTGGCCGCAACCCGGCCCAATGACCGACCACTTCGGCCTGCGCCAACGCCGGAATCAGCTCGATCGCCGAGGCCTTCAGGCTTTCCAGTGCGTCCTGCGTCGGGGTCTTGTCGTACCCCTCGTGCTCCAGGGTGCTGCCGACCAGAATATGTCCGTCGCGACGAGGAATGGCGTAGCGGCCCTTGGCCAGAACCATGCTCGACAGGAAGTCCGACGCGCACTTGTAGAGAATCATTTGCCCCTTGACCGGCTCGACCGGCAGCTCCAGGCCAAGGGTCTTGAGCAGGTCGCCGCTCCAGGCGCCCGCGGTCAGCACCACCTGATCGCCATGGATCGGGCCCAGCGCACTCTCGACACCAACGACTTTAGCGCCCTCACGAATGAACCCGCTGACCTCGCACTGCTCGTGAACGGTCACGTTGGGCAACGCCAACAGTGCCGCCTTGAGGGATTTCACCAAGCGCGGATTACGGACGTTGGCCACATCCGCCATGTAAATCGCCCGGGAAAAACCTGTGCCCAACACCGGTACGGCATCGCGGGTGGCCGAGATATCCACAGGGCTCAGTGGACGACTTTCCCGTTTTGCCCAGGCCAGCGCTTCGGCCTCGTCTTCCAGGTCCAGCCAGTACAGACCCGTGGTATGAACTTCAGGATCGACGCCGGTACTGGCGAACAGTTGCTCGGCCAGTTGTGGATAAAAGTCCTGGGACCAGTGGGCCAACGCCGTGACGGCCGGGCTGTAGCGCCACGGGTACAGCGGCGAAACAATACCGCCGCCGGCCCAGGACGATTCCCGGCCAAGGTCCGAGCGATCCAGCAGGACAACGCGCTCTACATGGGGCGCCAGATTAAACGCCGTCAGCAGGCCAATCACCCCGCCGCCGACAACCACCACTTGCTGTTGCTTGGCCATCATCTGATCCAACCATTAAGAAGACAGAAGGCGCAGCGTGCGCCCGAAGAAGGTACTCAGCGCCCCCAGCAATCTTTGCTGGTCAACCCGTCTGCCGCGTTGCTCATGCCCATCACGCCCGTGTTGGTCAGCGTGAAATCGCCACACTTGTCGGTGGCCATGCTGGCCTCGGCTTTACGCACGGCGGTCAACAGGAAGGTCTGGTCAGTCAGGGTCGCGGTAATGCTGTAGAACTCGTTGCCCGCGCTCAGCCCCGGAGCGTTGGTGTACACCGAGTTTTTCGAATAGAACCGCTCAAGCGTCTGTGCCTGCTCGGACAGCAATCCGGCAATCTCGGTGCGGTGGGTTTTCTTCACGTACTCGGTCAGCAGCGGAGCGGATATGGTCAGCACAAGCCCGATGATCGCGATCACAATCATGATTTCGATCAGGGTAAAACCTTGGTTGAATCTACGCATTGCCTCAACTCTCACTTACTGTATTTGTCGCCACATGATTCGACGGCTGCCACCTGCCTGTTCAACTTGGGAGGTCATACCGTCGCTGGAATCGTTCACGCTCTCGCCGTCCTCGCCGTCGAGTGCCGGGATTTCACCAATGAAGACCACCCCTTCGGAGGGCGTGTCGACGCTGTCGACCTGACCATCGCCGTTGGTGTCGAGCATCTTACCGCTGAACGCATCGGATTCGCCCGGTTTGCCGCTGTCAAAACGCCAACAAGGCGTCGATGAGGCCACACCGGCAAGGTTGAACATGACCCAGCCATTCACCCGCCAGACCTGGAACTGGGCATTCTCGTAGCCCGCGGGCATACCCCGCACCACCTTGCACTGCCAGAGCGAAGGTAAATCCGACGCGGATAAAGTGCATGCGAAAGCGGCCAGGCCAAGCCCCAGCCATCCGCGACGCCAGCCACGCCCAGGTTCAATATTTGGCATAGATACTCTCTACCACGCTACGCGAATGGCCGGCCAAACCGATGGCGGTGACCCGGTACAGGGTGGCTGGGGTATTGAGCGGGACATTCACCGCACCCTTACTGACACCGAGGTTCTGCACCCCGTAAAAGCCGCTGCCAGCGGCGATCCAGGTGACGCCCGAGGTCGAATTGAACCCGGCGGTGGTGACGGTCGAGGACTCGGCGGGCGGTGCGCACCGGATGTGGTTCGCGCACTCCGCCAAGTGGTAGTTGCTGCGCTGCACCGTACTTTCGCCGATGCGCAATGCCGCTTCCGCCCCCTGGAATGACTGGTTGCGCAAGGTCACGCCAGCGACCATCTTTTCCTGGAACGTGGCGCTCTGCATCGACGCCAGGCCGATCATGGTCAGCAACAACAGAAACACCAGGCTCATGAGCAGCGCCATGCCACGCTGGGCGTTTGCCGCAAGGGGCGCAGTCAGCATCGACATAGCCTCTACATCAGTCGGTTGCGCAAGGCGGCAACCACATTGAACGTTTGATCGCGCACGCGATGCTGAGGGTCCGTCAGGGTCAGGCTGATCCGCACACTGCGGATCAGCGCTGGCTCGACGGGGTTTTGGCTGTAACGGGAAACCGCAATGTCAGTGGCACTGTCGGCAATACCAAAGCTGATATCAAAGGCACTGACATTGCTCACCAGTGCCGCCGTTCTGGTGCTCGTGGTCAGCAGAATCTCGCCATCTCGCCAGCGGTAATCCAAGCGTCGAATCGGTAATGCCAACTGCCCGGCGGCCGGGGCGTGCCGTTGGGTGTAGGCCGTCGCACTGGTCCGGCAGTCTGACACCACGGTCCAGGTGGGCACGCTGCCCTGGCCGCCGACATCCGACGTCACCAGGGTCAGTTGGCGCGCGGCGTTATCCCAGCGGATGGGCGTAGCGCGGTTGGCCGCGAAGTCGCCGGCGGTACTGGCATCAACGATGGTCTCCAGGCAGCCGAACATACCAACCATGCGGATTTCCTGAATCATCTTGCTCAGGACATAGCGCGCATCTTCCTGCATCCCGGCGGAAGCGCTCTGGCTGAGGTAGGTGTTTTTTGCCGAGATGAAGACCTGTGCCACCCCCAGCACCAACGTCAGGCTGATCGCCAGAGCGACCATCAACTCGATCAGGCTGAATCCACGGCACGACCCCTTCATGGCGTGCCCACCGGGTCAGTGGTCGCGCGACTGCTCAACACAAAACTACGGCGGCCGTCCGGGGTGCCGGCAGCACGGGAGTCGTCCCAGGAGATGGTGATGGTATACACCCGCTGGTTCAGGCTGATGCTGCCCGTGGCGGTCGGACCGCCAAAGGCGGTGATGTTGCGGGTGAAGTCATGCAGGTCCTGATCCCGGGCGAGCGCCCGGTTGCCCGCCGTCGGTGGCGTGATGCTGTAGTCGGCCCCTGAGTTGGCGCGGATCCGGTCCATCATGTCGTAGGCAATGAAACTGGCCTGGCTGGTCATCAACGAGCTGTCGGTGTACTTGAGCGCCTTGAGCTGAATCGCTGCCGCCCCCAACAGCCCGACAGCCAGTATCACCAGCGCTACCAACACTTCGATCAGCGTCATGCCGCCCTGTGCACGTAGCCCCCTCATCTGCAGCTTCCACCCATGACAATCCGTCCGTTCAAACACACGCTCAGCGTCCGGCTCGAGCGCCCCGATACGTAATGGATAACCACTGCTTCATCCATCCCCGACAGCCCGCCCATGTCGTCGAAGTCGATACGGGCCACTCCCGAGGTTAGTGTCAGAGTCGCTGCGCTGCTCATCGCAGGAACAACCCGCAATACATTCGCCGGCATGCCTGTGCTGTCGTACACCGCCAGCTCCGCGGTCCAATCGTTCCCGCCCACAGTTGGCTGAACCCGTGTAGGGCGTGAACGGTTGATCGCCTCCAACCGGGCATAGTTGAGTGCGCGCTGCAAAGCGCCGACCTCGGTATCGGCCCGGGTGTTCTGCACCACGCGAGTAAACGCAGGGGCAGCCAGGGTGATCACGCTCAATAGAACGGCGAACGTCACCAGCAACTCGATCAACGTGAAACCTTTTGTACGACGATTCATCGCTCCCCTTCGCTGTCAGCGGCTACACCTAGCGGACGCCCGAACGTTTGTCCGGGCGCGCTCGCGGCCCACCCACACGAACTCCAGGGAAGGAGACTTTATGTGCCAGAAAGGTTTCGGCCTGATCGAACTGCTTATGGGACTGGCAATCGCCACGATCGTTCTGCAACTCGTCAGCCCGGCATTCGGTGAGTTAACCGAATCAATCCGTCGGGAGAGTGCCGCGCAGTCGCTTGCCAGTGGCCTGCGCAACGCCCGCACCGAGGCGCTGATGCGTAATCAGGCGGTGGTCGTTCATGGTTTGAACGATGACTGGGGGCAAGGTTGGCGGGTGATTCTGGACATCAGCGGCCTGGGCCATCAGGACGACAGCAACCCGCTGTTGCTGCAGCGCCAGACCGGCACGCCGCTGCCGATCACCGGCAATCAAGCTGTGAAGCATTTTGTGCGCTTCAGCAGCCTGGGCGAGCCGCTCTTGCACAATGGCGGGTTTCAAATCGGGACATTACACATCTGCGCGACCGGCAAACCGGTCAGCCACCATCAGGTGGTGCTGTCCAGAAGCGGTCGCGTCAGTTTGCGCAGCGACAAGGCCGAGCACGCCTTGTGCGCGCGTGATACGGCGTCAGAGCAGGGAGCGAACCCGTAGTTCCTTGGGCATGGAGAACGTGATGTTTTCCTCGCGACCAGCCAGCTCATCGGCACCGGTAGCGCCCCAGGCATGCAACTGCTCGATCACGCCGCGCACCAGGACTTCCGGTGCCGAAGCGCCGGCCGTGATACCAATACGCTCGACACCATCAAACCAGCTGCGCTGCATGTCTTCGGCGCCATCGATCAGGTACGCCGGAGTGGCCATGCGTTCGGCCAGTTCACGCAGGCGGTTGGAGTTGGAACTGTTCGGACTGCCCACCACCAGTACCACATCGCATTCGTCGGCCAGTTGTTTGACCGCATCCTGGCGGTTTTGCGTGGCGTAGCAGATATCGTCTTTGCGTGGACCGCCAATGGCCGGGAAACGTGTGCGCAAGGCATCGATCACACGGCTGGTGTCGTCCATCGACAAGGTCGTCTGGGTGACGAAGGCGAGCTTGTCCGGGTTGCGCACCTGCAGGGCGGCCACGTCGTTTTCGTCTTCGACCAGGTAGATCGCACCACCATTGCCGGCGTCGTACTGGCCCATGGTGCCTTCCACTTCCGGGTGTCCGGCATGGCCGATCAGGATGCATTCGCGGCCGTCGCGGCTGTAGCGCGCCACTTCGATGTGCACCTTGGTGACCAATGGGCACGTTGCGTCGAACACCTTCAGGCCACGGCCTGCGGCTTCGCTGCGAACGGCCTGGGAGACGCCGTGGGCACTGAAAATCACGATGACGTCGTCCGGCACCTGATCCAGCTCTTCGACGAAAATCGCCCCACGGGCGCGCAGGTCTTCCACGACGAATTTGTTGTGGACCACTTCGTGGCGCACATAGATCGGCGGCCCGAAGACTTCCAGGGCGCGGTTGACGATTTCGATCGCCCGGTCCACACCGGCGCAGAAGCCACGGGGGTTGGCGAGTTTGATTTGCATGCTGTGCCTCGTGTCTTGCCCTGTAGGAGCGAGCTTGCTCGCGAAAAACTCAAAGACACCGCGTTTATCCAGGATATACGCGTCATCGTTAACGATCATCGCGAGCAAGCTCGCTCCTACAAAAGGCCGGCTTAGTCGGTTAGAGCGCTTTGACGTCGATGATCTCTACGTCAAAGGTCAAGGTCTTGCCGGACAATGGGTGGTTGAAGTCGATGGTCACTTGCGCGTCATCGAATTCCTTCACCACACCTGGCAGCTCGGTATTGGCCGCATCGTTGAAGATCACCAGCAAGCCCGGGGACAGTTCCATGTCCTGGAACTGCGAACGCGGAATGATCTGTACGTTTTGCGGGTTGGGCTGGCCAAAGGCGTTTTCCGGCGCGATGGTCAGTGTACGCTTGTCGCCGGCCTTGAAGCCGAACAGCGCCGCTTCGAAACCTGGCAGCAGGTTGCCATCACCGACCTTGAAGGTCGCCGGGGCCTTGTCGAAGGTGCTGTCGACCGTGTCGCCGTTCTCCAGGCGCAATGCAAAGTGCAATGTGACTTCCGTGTTCTGACCGATGCGTTGCATAGCCAATACCTGTTCAGTCATGAACGGTTTCTCCGGTTTTCTTGCTTTTGAACATATCCAGCGCGAGCATCACTGCACCGACACTGATGGCGCTATCGGCAAAGTTGAACGCCGGGAAATACCAGCGGTTCTGCCAATGCACCAGAATGAAATCGATCACATGGCCCAGGGCAATGCGGTCGTAAAGATTACCCAGCGCGCCACCCAGCACCAGCGCCAGGGCGACGGCCAGCCAGGTTTCATTGCGCCCCAGGCGCTTGAGCCAGACCACCAGCACCGCACTGACCCCGATGGCGATCAGGGCGAACAACCAGCGCTGCCAGCCGGAGCTGTCAGCCAGGAAGCTGAAGGCCGCGCCGGTGTTGTAGGCCAGGGTCCAGCTGAAGTAATCGGGGATCACCACGATTTGCTGGTACAGGGTCAGCGAGCTTTCGAAGTAGAACTTGCTGGCCTGGTCGATGACCAGGACCAGCAGGCTCAACCAAAGCCAGCTCAGTCGTCCGAAACGACCCGCCGCATTAGGCATAGTGACGAACCTCGCCGGCGCCGCTGATGTTGTCGACGCAACGACCGCAGATTTCCGGATGCTCAGGGTTCACGCCGACGTCTTCACGGCAGTGCCAGCAACGGGCGCACTTGGCATGGCTCGACTTGACCACTTTGAGCTTCAGGCCGCTGACTTCGGTGACCACTGCATCGGCCGGTGCCTGCACGAACGGTGCAACACTGGCGGTGGAGGTGATCAGCACGAAGCGCAGTTCGTTGCTCAGCTTCGCCAGGTCGTCGCTCAGGGCGTCTTCGGCAAACAGCGTCACTTCGGCTTGCAGGTTGCCACCGACGGCCTTGGCCGCACGCTGGATTTCCATTTCCTTGTTGACCGCGACCTTGACCGCCATGATCCGGTCCCAGTACGCACGACCCAACTCGAAGCCTTCCGGCAGTTCGGTCAGACCTTCGTACCAGGTATTGAGCATCACCGATTCGTTGCGCTCGCCTGGCAGGTACTGCCACAGCTCGTCGGCGGTGAAGGCCAGGATCGGCGCGATCCAGCGCACCAGCGCCTCGGAGATGTGGAACAGCGCGGTTTGCGCCGAACGACGGGCCTTGCTGTTGGCGCCCGTGGTGTACTGGCGGTCCTTGATGATGTCCAGGTAGAAACCGCCCAGCTCCTGCACGCAGAAGTTGTGCACCTTGGAGTAGACGTTCCAGAAGCGGTACTCGCCGTAATGCTCTTGCAGCTCGCGTTGCAGCAGCAAGGTACGGTCCACGGCCCAACGGTCCAGCGCGAGCATTTCTTCTGCCGGCAGGATGTCGGTGGCGGGGTTGAAACCGGTCAGGTTGGACAGCAGGAAGCGCGCGGTGTTACGGATACGCCGGTAGGCGTCCGCACTGCGTTGCAGGATCTGGTCGGAAACCGCTATTTCGCCCGAGTAGTCGGTGGACGCGACCCACAGGCGCATGATGTCGGCGCCCAGGGTGTCGTTGACCTTTTGCGGCGCGATGACGTTGCCCAGGGACTTGGACATCTTGCGGCCCGCTTCGTCGACGGTGAAACCGTGGGTCAGCAGCTCGCGGTACGGCGCGTGGTTGTCGATGGCACAACCGGTCAGCAAGGACGAGTGGAACCAGCCACGGTGCTGGTCCGAACCTTCCAGGTACAGGTCGGCACGCGGGCCGGCTTCATGGCCCATCGGGTGCGAACCGCGCAGGACGTGCCAGTGCGTGGTGCCCGAGTCGAACCAGACGTCCAGGGTGTCGCTGATCTTGTCGTACTGTGGCGCTTCATCGCCCAGCAGCTCGGCGGCGTCCATCTTGAACCAGGCTTCGATGCCTTCGGCTTCGACACGCTTGGCCACTTCTTCCATCAGCTCGACGGTGCGCGGGTGCAGCTCGCCGCTTTCCTTGTTCAGGAAGAACGGGATCGGCACGCCCCAGTTGCGTTGACGGGAGATGCACCAGTCCGGACGGTTGGCGATCATCGAGTGCAGACGCGCCTGGCCCCAGGCCGGCACGAACTGGGTGTCTTCGATGGCTTTGATCGCACGTTTGCGCAGGGTGTCGCCCGCGACAGGCTCTTTGTCCATGCCGATGAACCACTGCGCGGTGGCGCGGTAGACCAGCGGGCTCTTGTGGCGCCAGCAGTGCATGTAGCTGTGTTCGATGACGCTGGTGTGCAGCAGCGCGCCGACTTCCGACAGCTTGTCGACGATGGCCGGGTTGGCTTTCCAGATGAACTGGCCACCGAAGAACTCCAGCGATGGCACGTAAACGCCGTTGCTTTGCACCGGGTTCAGGATGTCATCGTTGACCATGCCATAGTGCTTGCAGGTCACGAAGTCGTCGACGCCATAGGCGGGCGCGGAGTGAACCACACCCGTGCCGGCGCCCAGTTCAACGTACTCGGCCAGGTAAACAGGCGACAGGCGGTCGTAGAACGGGTGACGGAAATTGATCAGTTCCAGCGCCGCACCGGTGGCGGTGGCGATGACCGAACCTTCCAGGTTGTAGCGCGCCAGGCAGGACTCGACCAGCTCTTCAGCCAGCACCAGCAGCTTGTCGCCGACGTCGACCAGGGCGTAGTTGAACTCGGGGTGAACGTTCAGCGCCTGGTTGGCCGGGATGGTCCACGGGGTGGTGGTCCAGATCACGATCGAAGCCGGCTTGCCCAGGGACGACAGGCCGAACGCGGCCGCCAGCTTGGCTTCATCGGCGATCGGGAACGCGACGTCGATGGTCGAGGACTTCTTGTTCTCGTACTCGACTTCCGCTTCCGCCAGGGCCGAACCGCAGTCGAAGCACCAGTTCACAGGCTTGAGGCCCTTGAACACAAAGCCGCCCTTGACGATTTCAGCCAGGGCACGGATTTCACCGGCCTCGTTCTTGAAATCCATGGTCTTGTACGGGTTGGCGAAGTCGCCCAGCACACCCAGGCGGATGAACTCGGACTTCTGGCCTTCGATCTGCTCGGTGGCGTAGGTACGGCACAGCTCACGGGTTTTATCCGCGGAGAGGTGCTTGCCGTGGGTCACTTCGACCTTGTGCTCGATCGGCAGGCCGTGGCAGTCCCAGCCCGGAACATAAGGCGCGTCGAAACCCGACAGGGTTTTCGAGCGGATGATCATGTCCTTGAGAATCTTGTTGAGCGCGTGACCGATATGAATGGTGCCGTTGGCGTACGGAGGACCGTCGTGCAGAACGAACTTTGGACGATCCTTACCAATCTCACGCAACTTCTGGTACAGGCCAATGCTGTCCCAGCGCTGCAGAATCTGCGGTTCGCGCTGAGGCAGGCCGGCCTTCATTGGGAAGGCGGTGTCCGGAAGGTTTAGCGTGGCTTTATAGTCGGTCATTTAAGGCTCTTCATTAGCGATGGGCGCTAGGTGCGGCATAGGCACGGGCGGCGGCGACATCCGCATTGATCGCCGTCTTAAGCGCCTCCAGAGAGGCGAAACGCTGCTCTTCACGCAGCTTTTGGTGGAAAACCACCGTCAAACGCCGGTCATACAGATCGCCGGCAAAATCTAGAACATGAATTTCCAGGTGGGCTTTGCCATCACCTGCGACCGTTGGCCGAACGCCGATATTGGCGACACCCGGCCAGGTCTTGCCGTCGATGTCGACGCTGACCAGGTAGACCCCGGACAGTGGCACACGACGACGCTTGAGTTGCACATTGGCCGTCGGCGTACCCAATTGGCGCGCCAGCTTCTGCCCATGCAAGACCCGCCCGGCAATCCGGAACGGACGACCGAGCAAGCGCTCGGCCAAGGCGAAATCAGCGGCCGCCAGGGCATTACGCACCTGGGTACTGCTGACACGCAAACCCTCGAGTTCAACCGTCTGCGCGGCTTCAACGGTAAACCCGTGAACCTTCCCGGCCTGCTGCAGGAAATCGAAATCCCCGGCCCGGTCACAGCCGAAACGAAAGTCGTCACCGACCTCAAGATGCTGCACGCCCAGGCCGTCGACCAGGATGGTCTCGACGAACCCGGCGGCACTGAGCTTGCTCAACCGCTGGTTGAACGCCAGGCACAACACCCGGTCGACGCCTTCGTCAGCCAGCAACTGCAACTTGTCACGCAAGCGTGCCAGGCGGGCGGGCGCGGTGTCGGGCGCAAAGAACTCACGCGGCTGCGGCTCGAAAATCACCACGCAGCTGGGCACGCCCAACTCAAGCGCACGTTCGCGCAGCCGGCCCAGGATAGCCTGGTGGCCACGGTGAACACCGTCAAAGTTGCCAATAGTGGCGACGCAGCCCCGATGCTGGGGGCGCAGATTGTGGAGGCCTCGAACCAGCTGCATAACGCGCTTCTTGCTCATAAAGTGGTCGATTATAACCACACCCGGCGGCCGACGACAGGCAACACCGTAACCCAAAGTGATCGAACCGACAAAACCGCCGCCCGAGCCGCCATTATTGACCCACTGTCCTTAGCTCAACGCCTTGCGATTGAAGTCCCGCAGGCGGAAACCCAACAGCGCCAGCATGCCGAAATACGTGACCACGCCGGCAACCACCAACGCCCCCAGGCGCAGGAACCGCTCCAGCATGCCGCCCTCCCCCCAGGCTGGCATGAAATGCATCAGTCCCAGCAGCACCGCCGACATCACGCCCACGGCCAGCACCAGCTTGAGGCTGAACTTCCCCCAGCCCGGTTGCGGTTGATACATCTTCTGCTTGCGCAGTTGATAGAACAACAACCCCGCATTGAGGCAGGCGCCGAGACTGATGGCCAGCGCCAGGCCTGCGTGTTTCAGAGAGCCGATCAGGGCCAGGTTGAACAACTGGGTGACCACCAGGGTGAAAATCGCGATTTTTACCGGCGTGCGGATGTTCTGTTGCGCATAAAAGCCCGGCGCCAGCACCTTGATCAGGATAATTCCGAGCAACCCTACCGAATAGGCCACCAGCGCACGCTGAGTCATGGCGGCATCAAAGGCGCTGAACTGACCGTACTGGAACAGCGAAACGGTCAGCGGCTCGGCCAGGATCCCCAGCGCCAGGGCGCACGGCAATACCAGCACACAACACAGGCGCAGGCCCCAGTCGAGGATGCGCGAGTACTCGTGACGGTCCTTGTTGGCGTAGGTCTTGGCCAGGGTCGGCAGCAGAATGGTCCCCAGCGCCACCCCCAGCACACCGGATGGCAACTCCATCAAGCGATCGGCGTAATACATCCAGGACACCGACCCCGCCACCAGGAACGAGGCAAAAATAGTATTGATGATCAATGAAATCTGACTGACAGAAACCCCGAGGATGGCCGGCAGCATTTGCTTCATGACCCGCCAGACACCGCTGTCGCGCAGATTCAGGCGCGGCAGCACCAACATGCCGATTTTTTTCAGGTGCGGCAGCTGATAGAGCAACTGCGCCAAGCCACCGGCCAGTACCGCCCATCCGAGGGCCATGACCGGTGGATCGAAGTACGGCGTCAGGAACAGCGAAAAGATGATCATGGCGACGTTGAGCAGCGTCGGCACGAAGGCCGGTACCGAAAAACGGTTCCAGGTGTTGAGGATGGCCCCGGCCAGCGAGGACAGCGAGATCAGCAATATATAAGGAAACGTCACTCGCAACAGGCTGGTGGTCAGCTCGAATTTTTCCGGAGTATCAACAAAACCGGGGGCTGTAGCCCAGATCACCCAAGGCGCCGCTACCACCCCGAGCACCGTGACCAGCGCCAGCACCAGCGTCAGCAAACCGGAAACGTAAGCAACGAAAGTCCGCGTCGCCTCTTCGCCTTGCTGGCTTTTGTATTCCGCCAGGATCGGCACGAACGCCTGGGAAAAAGCCCCCTCGGCAAAGATCCGCCGCAGCAGGTTGGGCAGCTTGAAGGCAATGAAAAAGGCGTCCGTGGCCATGCCGGCGCCGAAAATGCGGGCGATGAGGGTGTCACGGACAAACCCCAGAACCCGGGAAATCATCGTGATAGAGCTGACGGCAGCCAAGGATTTGAGCAGGTTCATTGAAGAGTTTTGTGCCTGTCGATAAACAGCAGGCGAACAATGCGCCTACTTATGCGATACTCCGCGCCGCAACAGCACAGAGCCAAAGCTCGCGAGTTTACAGGTCGTACGCCGGAATGAAATATCCCGGTGATTTATACCTACCACTTAGCGGAACGTCTCAACCGCCCTTGACAAGACTTCAACTCATCGGCATGATTCGCGGCCTATTTTGTTTGCTATTTCCCAAAAAGTCTTTCGAGGAGCTCGACGGTGGCCAACACACCTTCCGCCAAAAAACGTGCAAAACAGGCTGAGAAGCGTCGCAGCCACAACGCCAGCCTGCGTTCCATGGTTCGTACCTACATCAAGAATGTAGTTAAAGCCATCGACGCAAAAGACGCTGCTAAAGCGCAAGCCGCTTACGTTCTGGCCGTGCCTGTTATCGACCGTATGGCCGATAAAGGCATCATCCACAAGAACAAAGCTGCTCGTCATAAGAGCCGCCTGAATGGCCACGTCAAGGCTCTGAACGTTGCCGCTGCTGCCTAAGCGACACGCTCATTAAAAAACCGACCTCAGGGTCGGTTTTTTATTGCCTGCGATTCAGTGATCGCAGCGCAAAAAAAATGGGAGCGAGCTTGGCTCGCTCCCACACTTGGATCTTCGCAAACTTATTGAGCGTGCGCCCAAGGCAAAATCGGAATCGCCGTCACCGCATTCTGGGGACTACCCTCGATCAAGCGATCGCTGTAGACCAGATACACCAGGGTATTGCGCTTCTTGTCGAGGAAACGCACCACCTGCATGGTCTTGAACACCAGGGAGGTACGCTCCTTGAACACCTCATCACCATCCTTGAGCTCACCCTTGAAGCTGATCGGCCCGACCTGGCGACAGGCGATGGACGCCTCAGCCCGATCTTCCGCCAGCCCCAGCCCACCCTTCACCCCACCCGTCTTGGCGCGAGACAGGTAGCAGGTCACACCATCCACCTTCGGATCATCGAACGCCTCGACGACGATACGGTCGTTTGGCCCGACAAACTTGAATACCGTCGACACCTGACCAATTTCCTCCGCCGATACCAGCAGCGGCATCGCCAGCAACAACCCCAACAACCCCTTCACCATGCGCATACGCACTTTCCTTAAACCAGAATCAGGTTATCGCGGTGAACCAGTTCAGGCTCCGCCATGTAACCCAACAGACCGACAATCGACTCGGACGACTGACCGATGATTTTTTGCGCCTCAAGTGCACTGTAGTTGGCCAGGCCACGGGCAATCTCACGACCATCCGGCGCCACGCAGACCACCATCTCACCCCGACGGAAGCTGCCCTGGACCAGTTTTACGCCGACCGGTAGCAGGCTCTTGTTACCCTGGGACAATGCCGCCACCGCTCCCTCGTCCAGCACCAGCGTGCCACGGGTCTGCAGATGCCCGGCCAGCCACTGCTTGCGCGCAGCCAGCATGCCGCGCTCAGGCGACAGCAAGGTGCCAATGCGCTCACCCGCCTTCAGGCGATCGAGTACCCGCTCCAGGCGCCCACCCACGATAATGGTATGAGCCCCCGAACGCGCCGCCAGACGCGCCGCGCGCAACTTGGTCTGCATGCCGCCACGCCCCAATGCACCCCCCGTACCGCCAGCCACCGCATCCAGCGCCGGATCATCGGCACGCGCCTCGTAAATCAGCTTGGCATCCGGATTGTTGCGCGGATCCGCGTCGAACATGCCGTCACGGTCAGTGAGAATCACCAACAGATCAGCCTCGACCAGGTTGGCCACCAGCGCCGCCAGCGTGTCGTTGTCACCGAAACGGATTTCGTCGGTGACCACCGTATCGTTCTCGTTGATCACCGGAATGACCTTGAGCTCGACCAGCGCGCGCAGGGTACTACGCGCATTGAGGTAACGCTTGCGGTCGGACAAGTCGTCATGAGTCAGGAGAATCTGCGCCGTGTGCCGGCCATGCTCGGCAAAGCTCGACTCCCAGGCCTGCACCAACCCCATCTGCCCGATGGCGGCAGCCGCCTGCAGCTCATGCATCGCACTGGGTCGTGCGGTCCAGCCAAGGCGACTCATGCCTGCCGCCACCGCCCCGGAGGACACCAGCACCAGTTCGACACCCGCCTCATGCAGCGCAACCATTTGCTCAACCCAGACACCCATTGCCGCGCGATCCAGACCCTTGCCGTCAGCCGTCAGCAAAGCGCTGCCGATCTTCACGACCCAACGCTGCGCACCCGTCACCTTGCTCCGCATCATCTTCCAACCTATGCCGGCGAGCGGCGCGACCCAGCGCCACCCATGCGATTATTCGTAGTTGTTTTTACAGATACTAAAACGCCGCTCAATGAGCGGCGCTTGTAGTTTACTGCAACGAATCAGTCACGGACGTAAATGATTTCCGGACCATCTTCGTCATCCACATCTTCTTCATCCCAATCATCGTCACCGATGTCATGGACCGACTTCACGCCGCTGCGACGCAGGGCACGCTGGTCATCCAGCGCCTGCAACTGGGCACGCGCCTCGTCTTCGATGCGCTGATCGAGATCAGCCAGCTCTTCACGGTAGGCCGGGTCGTTAGCCAGGCGATCAGCACGATCTTCCAGGTAACGCATGATGTCACGCGTCAGGCGATCGGTACCGTCTTTGGCGATGGCCGAGATGACGTAGACCGGACCGGTCCACTCCAGGCGATCAACGATCTCCTTGACCCGCTCCTCATGCTCTTCCTCGAGGATCTGGTCACACTTGTTCAGGACTAGCCAACGATCACGCTCAGCCAGGGACGGGCTGAACTTGGTCAGTTCGCTGACGATCACTTCGGCAGCATCCGCGGCACTGGTTTCATCCAGTGGCGCCATGTCGACGAGATGCAACAGCAGACGGGTACGCGACAAGTGCTTGAGGAAGCGAATCCCCAGGCCCGCGCCATCGGACGCGCCTTCGATCAGACCCGGAATGTCGGCGACCACAAAGCTCTTCCAGCGGTCGACACTGACCACACCCAGGTTTGGCACCAGGGTGGTGAACGGGTAATCGGCCACTTTCGGCTTGGCGGCGGAGACCGAACGAATAAAGGTACTTTTACCGGCGTTCGGCAAGCCCAGCAGACCGACGTCAGCCAACACCTTCATTTCCAGCTTGAGGTCACGCTGCTCGCCCGGCTTGCCTGGCGTAGTCTGGCGCGGCGCGCGGTTGGTACTGGACTTGAATCGGGTGTTACCCAGACCGTGCCAGCCACCATGCGCCACCAACAGACGCTGACCCGCCTTGGTCAGGTCGCCAATGACTTCCTGGGTCGCCGAGTCGATCACCGTGGTGCCGACCGGAACCCGCAACACCAGCTCTTCACCTTTCTTGCCGGTGCAGTCGGTGCTGCCGCCGTTCGAGCCACGCTCGGCATCAAAGTGCCGGGTGTAACGGTAGTCGACCAGGGTGTTGAGGTTTTCGTCGGCGATCATGTAGACCGAACCGCCGTCACCCCCATCACCACCGTTAGGACCACCGTTTTCGATGAATTTTTCGCGACGGAAACTCATGCAACCGTTGCCGCCGTCGCCAGCTTTTACTCGAATCGATACTTCATCAACGAACTTCATAACAAAACGCCTCTCGCCATACGGACGAGCCGAAAAATACTAAGACATAAGACTCTTGCAAAAATGAGCGCAGCGACCTCATTCAACGACCGCAAATCCAGCGCTGGAGCCCATCACAAACAGCTTTGCAAGAGACTCACCCCACAAACGAAAAAGCCCCGTCGCAAGACAGGGCTTTTCCAGCAACTACGTAATTATGCCGCGACGACTGGAGTCTTCGGGACAATGCTCACGTAACGGCGGTTGAAAGCGCCTTTTACTTCGAACTTGATCACGCCGTCGATTTTCGCGAACAGAGTGTGATCTTTACCCATGCCAACGCCGTAGCCAGCGTGGAATTGGGTGCCGCGCTGACGCACGATGATGTTGCCCGGGATGATAACCTGGCCGCCATACATCTTCACGCCAAGGCGTTTGGCTTCTGAGTCGCGACCGTTACGGGTACTACCACCAGCTTTTTTGTGTGCCATGAGTTCAATTCTCCTAGTGAGGAATTAGGCTGAAATTAAGCCTGAATACCGGTGATTTTGATCTCGGTGTACCACTGGCGGTGGCCCATACGCTTCATGTGGTGCTTACGACGACGGAACTTGATGATGCGGACTTTATCGTGACGACCTTGGGAGATCACTTCAGCCACAACGGTAGCGCCAGCAACAACTGGAGCGCCGATATTCACGTCGTCGCCATTGGCAACCAACAGAACGCGATCAAAAGTAACGGATTCGCCGGTAGCGATTTCCAGTTTTTCGATCTTCAGGTATTCACCTGGGGCGACTTTGTACTGCTTGCCGCCAGTAACGATTACTGCATAAGACATGGTATTTCTCCGATAATCCTGCTCACCCAGCTCTTTATAAGAAGAGGTATTGGCTGGCATGGCTGCATGGGGCTGGAAGGCCCGATTGCAATTGCGTAAGGCAGGTGCTGCCCAGGAAGTTCAGGGTGCGCGATTGTACGCAAGGCGCGAGTACCTTGCAAGGGCCCTTCAGACGCCTTGAAAGCGTCGCGAGCGAAGGGAAGACAAGGAAAAAGCAGGCGAGGAAGCGGAGTTTACGAGTTGTAAATGAGCATTAGTTGCTACGCTCCCCCTTCGGACGTTCTCCCTAAAACGGTCATCCGAGCCTGCTTTTGACGTAGGATTACGTGCGCAGAGCCGAAGGTCGAAGCCTGCAGCAGCTTTCATGGCGTCTGACCGCGCCTTGACACCTGCTGGCGTGGGTCCTAGCATGCCGCGCAACCCTTCTGGAGCAACTGTCGCTGATGCAACCCCAAGCTTTCTACCGCGCGGTGGCGGACGATTTTAACGCCGTCGACGGCATCATCAAGAAGCAGCTGACTTCCCGAGTGCCGCTGGTATCGAAAATCGGCGACTACATCACCTCGGCTGGCGGTAAACGCCTGCGTCCTCTATTAGTGCTGCTGTGCGGCAAGGCCCTGGGTCGCGAAGGCGACGACATGCGCCTGCTGGCGGCCACTATCGAGTTCCTGCACACCGCCACCCTGTTGCATGACGACGTGGTCGACATGTCCGGCATGCGCCGTGGACGCTCGACCGCCAACGCCATGTGGGGCAACGCACCCAGCGTGCTGGTCGGTGACTTCCTGTATTCGCGCTCGTTCGAGATGATGGTCGAACTGGGCTCGATGCCGGTGATGAAGATCCTCTCGCAAGCCACGCGGATCATCGCCGAAGGCGAAGTGCTGCAGCTGTCCAAGGTGCGCGATGCCAGCACCACCGAAGAAACCTACATGGAAGTCATCCGCGGCAAAACCGCGATGCTCTTCGAGGCCTCGACCCACAGTGCTGCTGCCCTAGCGGGCGCGACAGTGGAACAGAGCGAAGCCTTGCGCACCTTCGGCGACCATCTGGGCGTAGCCTTCCAACTGGTCGACGACCTGCTCGACTACCGGGGCGATGCAGAAACCCTGGGCAAGAATGTCGGCGACGACCTGGCCGAAGGCAAGCCTACCCTGCCACTGATCTACACCATGCGCGAAGGCACGCCGGAACAGGCTGCACTGGTGCGCCAGGCGATTCAGAAAGGCGGCATCGAAGACCTGGAAAGCATCCGTGCTGCCGTGGAAGCTTCGGGCTCGCTGGACTACACCGCGCAACTGGCCCGCGACTATGTGGCCCGAGCGATCACCTGCCTCGAAACACTGCCCGCCAGTGAATACCGCGATGCATTGGTCGAATTGAGCGAGTTTGCGGTCGCCCGTACGCACTGACTGCACTATGCAGGAGCGAGCTTCTGTGGCGAGGGAGCTTGCTCCCGCTCAGTTGCGAAGCAGCCGTAAACCGGCAGACTCGGCCTACCTGATAAACCGTCATAACTGATTTCAGGGCCGCTGCGCGCCCCAGCGGGAGCAAGCTCCCTCGCCACAAGTATTGGCTCGCCTCTAGAGTCGGCTATTACCCCACCCCCTTCCCGCCGTAAAACCCTATACAATGTGCGCTTTTAGCGATCCTGAATCCAAGGAGCCTTAGTGAGCACGTTGCCACCCTGCCCAAAATGCAATTCCGAATACACCTACGAAGACGGCGCCCAGCTGATCTGCCCCGAGTGCGCCCACGAGTGGTCCGCCAATGGCGAAGCCGAAGCCGCGTCCGATGAAACCGTGAAAAAGGATTCGGTCGGCAATGTCCTGCAAGATGGCGACACCATCACCGTGATCAAGGACCTCAAGGTCAAAGGCACTTCGCTGGTGGTCAAGGTTGGTACCAAGGTCAAGAACATCCGCCTGTGCGATGGCGACCACGACATCGACTGTAAGATCGACGGCATTGGCCCGATGAAGCTCAAGTCTGAGTTCGTCAGAAAAGTCTGAGCCTGTTGCATGCCATCCCGCGCCCCGCGTGGGATGGCGCATCCCCCTACCCCCTTCCCGCCCAGTAGCAAAACGCCAGCCGTTTTGATCTTCAGCAATTCCCACACAAAAAAAAGCACAAACCGCCAATAGGCACTTGCTATTAATTGAATAAGAATTATTCTCATCAAACCATTAAAAAGGAGATGAGCATCATGACTTACTTGATCGATGCATGGCTGGACCGCCCGCACCCTTACCTCAGGATCCTGCATCGGGAAACCGGGGAAGTCTGCGCGGTACTTGAAGAAGAAGCCTTGAACGAGCTGCAGGACCAGGGTGATCTGGACGTCAACGGCCTGAGTTCCAGCGAACCAATGGTACTCAAGGAACTGGTGCGCAATCTGTTCCTGTTTTGCTATGCCCGGGCGTTGCGCCCGACGAATGAGCTGAACAACAAGCTCGAGATATGAAGGCTGTATGCAAAATGTCGGAGCGAACCCTGTGGGAGCGGGCTTGCTCGCGAAAACGATCTGGCATCCGACATTGAGGCTGCCCGACCTTCCGTCTTCGCGAGCAAGCCCGCCCCTACATTATCGAGCCCGCTCCACACTCAGGTCTTACAGAACGTCCAGCAGCTCGACGTCGAACACCAGAACGCTGTGCGGCGGGATGCTGCCAACGCCTTGAGCGCCGTAAGCCAGTTCGCTCGGCACGTACAGGCGCCATTTGCTACCGGCATTCATCAGTTGCAGGGCTTCGGTCCAGCCAGCGATCACGCCGCCAACCGGGAACTCTGCAGGCTGGCCACGCTCGTAGGAGCTGTCGAACACAGTGCCGTCGATCAGGGTGCCGTGGTAGTGAGTACGCACGGTGTCTTCACGGGATGGCTTGGCGCCCTCACCGGCGGTCAGCACTTCGAATTGCAGACCGGAAGCCAGGGTGGTGATGCCGTCACGCTTGGCGTTTTCAGCCAGGAATGCCAGACCAGCACCGGCCGCGGCTTCAGCCTTGGCAGCCGCTTCGGCTTGCATGATTTCACGGATAACCTTGAAGCTGGCCGACATGGCTTCCTGGCCAACACGGCTTTCCTTACCGGCGAATGCGTCGGTCAGACCGGCCAGGATCGCGTCCAGGTTAACACCTGGTGGCGGGTTGTCGCGCAGCTGGTCGCCCAACTGACGGCCAATGCCGTAGCTGACGCGGGTTTCGTCGGTGGACAGATTTACTTCGGACATGACACTGCTCCGCTGTGCGGACGGCCCGAGACATAGCCGTGCGAGCACAGCGCATCCCGGAACGCCCGGAACCAAAAGGGCGAGCAGACTAGCACAGATGCCATTGCCGTGATCAGGGGCAAGCCCTGCCAGGCCACCCCCTACATACCCGACTCGACGCCTAGAGCGGCACCTTCAGGCTGTCTTCCCCGCTGGCGCCCAGGCCGCACATCTCGTCATGCACCGAGGTATGGACCAGGTTGAATGGCAGGTCGGGAAAGGCGTGCAGCACCTCCCGCGCATGCTCCACCGAACGCAGGTGCATCACCTGGCCGTGTCGGTCTTCGACCACATAAGCCGCTCCGTGCATTCGGGCTTCAAGCACGTAGATCCCGCCTTCCATGGAGATCAGGTTCAGCTCATCGACCTTCCGGGCGATGGCATAGGCGTTCAACTCCTGCAGATTCATGAGTGCACCCCGCGCAATGGCGACCCCGAGCCCTTACAGGGATATTCCCCGGCGCCACAAAGCACAAGCCAGAAACGCCACCGCCCGTCCGTTTCTCAACGGCCGGGCGGCAAGGTACTGCACAGGGGCGAGCAATCAGTGCTTGGTCAGCTTGTCCAGATAGCCCATGGCGAACGCAGAAATCACGAACGTCATGTGGATGATCACGTACCACTTCAGGTGCTCGGGATCGACGTTCTTGGCGTCCATGAAGATACGCAGCAGGTGGATCGAGGAAATCGCCACGATGGAGGCCGCGACTTTCATCTTCAACGAAGAAGAATCCATCGTGCCCAGCCAGTTGAGCTTTTCCTTGGATTCATCGATGTCGAGCTGGGACACGAAGTTTTCGTACCCGGAGATCATCACCATCACCAGCAGGCCACCCACCAGCGCCATGTCGATCAGCGACAGCAACACCAGGATCAGGTCGGACTCGGCCATCGTGAACACGTTGGGAATAACGTGAAAGACTTCCTGGAAAAATTTCAGGGCCAGGGCCAGCAAGCCCAGGGACAGACCGAAGTAGATCGGCGCCAGCAACCAGCGCGACGCGTACATTGTATTTTCGATAAAGCGTTCCATTGAATCTCACATCAGGGCTGGAAATGGCGGCGAGTATATCAGCCGCTCAAATCCCCATAAACCGCAGACAAATCCATAACCTGCGAGTGTGGCAAAGCGAATTTCTGCTAACGTCCAAAGCATCCGCACCGCTGCGTGGCGCCGTACAGGAAACCGGAAAATGGATTGGCGACTGCCCTCGACGACTATCGGCCTTTGCCTCGCGGCGCTGATGGGTGGCTGCTCGCCCAGCGCCGACACCCCACCGCAGAGCCTTGAGGACAAGACCGCGCAGTTCGAGAAGTCGCTGGACGCGATTCAGGACCCCAAGCTCAAGGATGCCGTGAGCAACCTCGGCAGCTCACTGCTCCTGCTTGAACGCGCACAGCAAACGCTCGACAACAAGCCGATCGAAACCGAATACGCCGAAGACACCCTGGCGCCGCTCAGGCACTACCCCAGCCTGCAAGCGCTGGTCGACACCTACATCGATGGCCTGTTTGTACTGCGCAAGCATTCCAGCTCCGATTACCTGATTGACCTGCAACCGGTCTTCCCCTTCAGTTTCAACACGCCTTCCGGCCTTCCCCTGCCTTATCGCCTGGAGTGGCAATCCGTCACGCTGAACAACCGGCAGGTCATCCCCTTCCGGCCCGAGTGGTCGGAAACCAACCCCGGCATTCAGTTGAGCCCGTCCAGCGCCAACCTGACCGATCC
Source organism: Pseudomonas sp. FW300-N1A1 (assembly GCF_058789115.1). Classification (NCBI taxonomy): domain Bacteria; kingdom Pseudomonadati; phylum Pseudomonadota; class Gammaproteobacteria; order Pseudomonadales; family Pseudomonadaceae; genus Pseudomonas; species Pseudomonas sp. FW300-N1A1. The sequence goes on from NZ_JBYTBK010000008.1 coordinate 83,227, forward strand.
GGATGTCCTGACTGTCGCTTATCCCTTTACCGAGGGGCTGAAGGTCGACAACAAGAACCAGCCGCAACCGCAGGCGCTGCAGGGCAAGATCAAAGTCATCGCACCTCGCGAGGTGGTGACCTTCAACCTGACGAAAAAGGATATCGGGCAGGAGCGTAGCGACGGCAACATCAGCCTCGTCTTGCGCGCCCTGGACAAGCACTACGCCGAAATCGAGTTCACCAACCATGCCGCACTGGCCCTCGAAGTCAGGGGCATCCCGGTCAACCCGCTGATCGTCCAGGCCAAAGACCAGACCGAGCAATTTCTTTCCCGCGCCGGCTCGATCAATCAAGACCCCGCGCAAATTGCCTTCTACCAGAAACAGCTCGCCAGGATGCAGCAGCAGACCGTCTGGACCGATGCCCTGGAAAAACAGCTCAACGACGAGCTTCGCAGCTTTGAGCAACAACAAACGCACCAGTACGCCAAAGTGTATTTCAACGGCCCGATCGACAGCCTGGACGTCCACATCGCGGACTTCTCAACCGTCACGGTCACCCGCAAGGACCTGGACTTGCCGGTACGACGCCTTGACCGCAGCACCACCGACAAAACCATCCAAAGCCTGAAACTTCCGGTCACGGTGTATGACGATCAGGCCAGCAGCTGGCTCAAAGGCGCCTCGCTGAATGAGGAGCAACTGAAAAAAAGTGTTCGTATCAGCCAGTCGGTGGAGGATGCCAGCGCTGCACGTATCGAGTTCGACCACCCCAGAAGCTTCAACGACGAATTACTCGGCAATGCCTTCAGCCCCGGCGATACCCCCGTGACCTTCTTCACCCAGGATGAAAAAGGCAGCCGTGGCAAACCCGTCGACCTGCCCCCCGAGGCCTTTGCCGTCGACCCTCTGCGGGCGACCATTACGTACGACCTGTCGCTGTTCCCCCAGCCCCCCGCCTACGTTGTCGGCTCGATGCCACTGTTTCTCGCCATCATTGAAAAAAACAGCCTCAGCGCCAGCAAGCTGCCAAAAGGCCTGGCACTCAAGGGTAACGTTCTGGTGGTGGACCAAAAGCTGTTCCCCGCGCAAGACTGGCGCTTCTTCGCCAAGGACGCGAGCGGTCTCTACCTGAAGGAGATTCTGAAGGTCCGCCACGACACCGGCCAGAAAGGAATCGCGGCGTTCGATGCGCACTATTTCTACGGCCAGCCGACCAGCCTGGAAACGTACCAGCGCACCGACCTCGATACGGTCGAATATGGATTCGAAGTCAAACTCGACAAGGCTCCCACCCCAGTCCCTGCCGAGTAGCCGCCTAATGCTCGGGACGGAACTCGAAACCACTCGGGTTGCGGCAACGGCCACCGTTGATTTCCCGCAGTTGGGCCTGCAGGTGCAAGCACCAGATTTGCGGATCATCAGTCAACTGGTAACCATGCATGGTCAGGCTTTCAACAATGGTTTCGAGGATGGATTCAGCCACGAACGGACCATGAAACGGGCCTTGGGCCTTGATTGCCGAAGGCTGTTCACCGGCCATGCCGGCGGCAAACAACAAGGTCCACATGCCCGTATCCCCGGCAAGCGGGCGAATACTGCATTCGATACGGGTGACCAGGCCCAGGCACTGACGGGTGAGGCAGAGGTTGCGCGACATAGCGGCGACCCTCGGTAGATCCGGTGTTCAGCCTCCACGCGAAGGCTGGCTCGATCCAGTGATGACTGTCGATGTCCTTGAGCTGAGCATAGAAGAAAAGCGGAATCAGCAGGTTGACGGCGCCAGGAAGGCGCCGAATGGTCATTTGCTGTTTTATTGGCGCATGGGTGGCAATCAGTGAACCTGTTGAGGCCTACAACAAACCCGTGGCGAGGGAACGTGCTCCCTCGCCACAATGGCAATGCCATGTTTCTAGAGTCTGGCCGGCTTGGCCGCGATCAGGGCTTCGTGGGCCAGTTCCTTCTCGGCCTCTTTCAAGTCCTCTTCGCCGATCATCTCCGCAATCACCCGCAAGCGCTCCACCACCCGCGCGTTGACGCTGCCCTCGGGGAACTGGCCCTCTTCATCCGGATCACCGGCCGCTTCGCCCACCAGCAGGCTCAATGCCTCGTCGGCCTGACGCACCGCATAGACATGGAACAAACCGGCACGTACGGCCGCCAGCACCCGCTCATCAAGCATCAGCGTGGCCACGTTGGCCTGGGGAATGATCGCACCCTGCTCGCCGGTCAAACCGCGAGCCTCACAGAGCCGGAAGAAGCCTTCGATCTTCTCGTTGACCCCACCTACCGCCTGCACTTCACCGAACTGGTTGATCGAGCCGGTGATGGCAAAGCACTGCTTGAGCGGGGTTTTCGACAAGGCCGAAATCAGCGTGCAGGCCTCGCCCAGGGACGCGCTGTCGCCGTCGACATAACCGTAGGACTGCTCCAGCGCAATACTCGCCGAGATCGCCAGGGGGAATTCCTGGGCATAACGGCTGCCCAGATACCCGGTAAGAATCATCACGCCCTTGGAGTGAATCGGCTGGCCGAGGTTGACCTCTCGCTCGATGTCGACAATACCGCTGCCCCCCGGGTAGACCGTGGCGGAGATTCGCGCCGGTATACCGAAGGCCGAGTCACCGACTTCCAGCACGGTCAGGCCGTTACACTTGCCCACCGCTGCACCATCGGTGTCGATCAGGATGATTCCGGCCAGCATGTCGTCGAGAATCCGCGCCGACACGCGCCCGGTACGGGTGGCCTTGGCCTTGAGCGCACGCTCGATGTGCCCGGCGTCGGTCATCTCGTCAGCTGCCAGGTGACGAATGAAATCCGCCTCGCTGACCAGCTGGAACAAATCACCAATACGTGCCGACAAACGCCCCTGGTGTTCGGCCAGGCGCGCACTGTAGGTCGCCAGACGCGCGACCGCATCGGCCGTCAGCGGCGCCATGCCTTCTTCCGAGGTGCGGGTCTTGAGCAGCTGGGCGAACTGCTCCAGGCTCTCGTCGACCATCGGAATGTCTTCGTCGAAGTCCACCAGTACCCGGAACATCTCCTGGAAGTCCGGATCCAGGTCCTGCAGCGTGTAATACAACTGGCGCGCACCGATGATGACGACCTTGACCTGCAACGGGATATGTTGCGGCGACAAGGTCACCGTGGCCAGCCGACCCAGTTCGCCCAGCGGCGACTCCATTTTCAGTTTGCGTGACTGCAGGGCCCGCTTCAGCGCATCCCAGACGAAGGGCTCGCTGAGCATCTTTTCAGCTTCGAGAATCAGAAAACCGCCGTTGGCGCGGTGCAGTGCGCCCGGGCGCAATTGCCGATAGGTGGTATACAGCGCGCCTTGATCGGTGCTGTATTCGATACGGCCAAACAGGTTGTCATAGGTGGGATGCGGCTCGAACACCACCGGTGCGCCACCGCTGAACGGATGCCCCACCACCAGGCTAGGGCCGTATTGCTCTTCCAGCATTTTGCGCGCGACTGCGTCGGTCTTGCTGTCGTCGACCAATTGCTCGACGACGGTCTTGAGCAGGTACACCTGCATCGCTTGCAGGTAACCGCACACCGCCGCGTTTTCCGCGTACTTTTCCGACAGAGGCGAAAGCAACGGTTGCAGGGCCAGGGTGATGGTTTCTTCGTTGAGCTGGCGCAACTGGTTGCTCGACTCACGCTTCCACTGCGGCAAACTGGCCAGCTCTTCGTTCAGACGCTCTTCCAGGACGGAAATGTCTTCATGAAAGCGCTCGCGAACGGCTTCCGGCAGTTGGGCGAATTCCGCCTCGTCCAACGCCTTGCCTTCACTCATCGGGGTAAAGGCAATGTTGCTGCTGTCACGGTACAGCGCGACTTCCTTTTCCAGTGCCAGGCGCTCGATCACATCCAGGGCACGGTCGTAGCGCTGGTTGAAGGCCCGGTCGATGGCGCTTTTCTTTTGTTGGTAGGACGGGTGCTCGAAGACTGCCGGAAAGGTCGCCAGCAGGTTGTCGATCAAGCCATTGATGTCCGCGATAAACGCACCCGCCGTGCCTGATGGCAACTCCAGCGCCCGGGGCTCGCGCGGCTCATCGAAATTGTTGACGTAGACCCAGTCCGCCGGGGTCTGCAGGCGCTTGCCTTCGGCCTTGAGGTAGCGTTTGACGAACGAGAAGCGGCCCGTGCCGGGTTCGCCCATGACAAACACGTTGTAACCGGGGCGGGGCATGGCCACACCGAACTGCAAGGCTTCGACCGCACGTTCCTGGCCGAGCACACCGCGAAAAGGCTCCAGTTCATTGGTGGTAGAGAAGCTGAACTGTTCAGCGGAAAACGGACGAGTCAGCGCTTCAGGCGCTAGACGCAAACTGGCAGCAACAGGATCAGGCATCGGGCTTCCTTACTTCAGGCGGGGCAGTTGAGGCATTCTGGCGCTGCCCGCACCAGACTGGCAAGGCGCGCCTTGGCTAAAAGCATCGCCAAGCGCCGCCCCCCCAGCGCAGCGGGGGTCAAATCAATGGCTATGCAGGAGCGTCATGCAAAACTACACAGATCCGGCGGATCGTGCCTAAACTCCACCCTGCGCGGCTGGACTAATAACCGGCCCACTGATGCCAATTTGGCCTCAGAACTCCTGTCCATTGGTACGCACATAAAAGAGAACACAGCTATGAAACGGATTCTTCTTGGTACTCTCTTCACCGTTGCATCCCTCAACGCCATGGCCCAGGCGCCAGGCGGACCGGATTGCGGCTGGGGCAACATGCTGTTCGAAGGTCAGCGTGGAACCCCGGCGCACTTCCTGGCGTCCACCACCAACGGCACCTCCGGCAACGCTACCTTCGGCATGACCTCGGGCACCAACGGCTGCGCCACCAACGCTGCGCTGACCTATGGCGGCAAGTCCTGGGTCGCCATGAACGGCATGATGAACGAGCTCTCCGAAGACATGGCCAAGGGCCAGGGCGAAGCGCTGACCACCTACGCGGTAGTCCTGGGTGTCGCACCAGAAGACCGTGCACATTTCGCCACCGTCACTCACGAGCACTTCCAGCAGATCTTCAGCAAAGCTGACGTGACCGCTGAAGATGTGCATGCCAACACCCTGGCTGTGCTCAAGGGCGACGCCCGCCTGGCCAAATACGCGACCCCTGCTTAAGCTCGACCTCGCCCGCTCCGTCACCGGAGCGGGCTTTATTTTTTGGACCTGGCTGCCGTTGGTCTTTATTTTTTCGACTCAAGTTGCCCACCATGCTCAAACGCCTTGCCTGTCTGGCGCTGTTTGTCTGCGCCCCGCTTTCCGCTGCGCCTCACATCGACAACCAACGCTTGCAGCAACTGGCCAACGACCCGTTCTGGATTTCCCTGGGGCATTACGAAACCGCCAAACTGGGTGGCTGGCGCAGCCATATCAGCGATAAAAAGTTCTTCCTGGCAGCCCAGGGTGCCGAGCACCCCGACGCGGAACTGGCGGCCACCGTGCAAGCGCTCTACGCCCCCACCAGCCTGGGCCAGCAGCACGCCCAATGTGTTTACCCGGCCCGCACCCGCTGGCTGAAAGCGCAACTCAACCTCACCGACTTGCCGGCGGTGGACTGCAGTGAATTCAAGCAATGGTTCAAGGACGTCTCGCCCCACAGCGCGGTGATGATTTTCCCCGCGGCCTACCTCAACAGCCCCTCCTCGATGTTCGGTCATACGCTGCTGCGTATCGACCAGGCCGACGTGCAAAGCAACAACACCGCCCTGCTCAGCTACGCGATCAACTTCGGCGCCTACATCGAAGGCTCGGACAACAGCATTTTGTACGCCTGGAAAGGCCTGATGGGCGGTTATCCGGGACTGTTTGCACTGGTGCCCTACCAGGAAAAACTCTCGGAATACCGCAGCCTGGAGAACCGTGACCTGTGGGAGTACCGACTGAACCTGACGCAGGTCGAAACCGAGCGCATGGTTGAACACGTCTGGGAGCTCAAGCAGATCCAGTTCGACTATTTCTTCTTCGATGAGAACTGCTCCTACCGCTTGCTGGAACTGCTGCAAGTCGCGCGACCTGGCCTCAGGCTCACCGAACAATTCCCGCTGACCGCGATCCCCACCGACACGGTCAAGGCCGTGAAAGATGCAGAGCTGGTGGAAAAGATCGATTACCGCCCGTCCCGCGAACGGGAACTGCTGAGCCGGGCCGAGCCACTGTCCGACGACGAACAACAGTGGGTGCTGAAGGTCAGCGCCGACCAGAAACACCTGCAGGCGCCGACCTTCAAGGCCCTGCCCCGGGACCGCCAGGCACTGATTATCGACGCCGCCTATCGCCTCGAACGCTACCGGGCCAACGGCCAGGAACGAGACCCGGCGCGCGCGCAACGCAGTTTCGAACTGCTGAGGGCAATTAACCAGAACCCGCCGCCGGAGTTGTCCATCGAACGCCCGGGACTGCCGGAAGACGGTCACCAGTCGCGAACCTGGCAGGCGGGCCTCGGCACCCGTGGCGACAAGGCGTTTGGTGAGTACGGCCTGCGCATGGCCTATCACGACCTCAACGACAATGCCGAGAGCTTCCCGCTCGGTGCACAGATTGAGATCCTGCAGATGAAGCTGCGCCAGTACGAAGGCAACCAGTGGCAGCTGCAACAATTCGATCTGGCGACGATCCGCTCGCTGACCCCGCGCAATGAACTGCTGCAACCCTGGTCTTGGCAAGTGACCGGCGGCCTGGAACGTGTGCCGGGCAAGCACGACGACGAAACCCTGGTCAGTCACGTCAATGGCGGCGGTGGCGGTACCTGGCAGTTGGGCGAGGATGTGCTGGGTTTCGCCCTGGGCACGGTACGTGTCGAGCACAACAATGATGTCGCGCAGTTCCTCTCCCCGGCGGCCGGCTTCAACAGCGGCGTGCTGTGGAAAAATCCGCTGGGCAACCTGAGCCTGGAAACCCGCGGCGACTTCTTCATCAATGGCGAAGTACGTCGTAGCCTGAGCCTGAACCAGCAATGGGAACTGTCACGCAACCTCGGCCTGCGCCTGAGCGCCCAGCGTGAATTCAGCCACGTCGCCTCACCCGAGAACGAAGTGCTGCTGGAGCTGAAGTGGTATCACTACTGATTCCCGCAAGGCGTGGACTTATCGCTCGCAACAGGTCGTTTTCGGATAACCGGGGAACCCCAAAGCCTGCGAGCATGGCCTAAACTCCACACAGGGGGGAACTGCCATGAGCCGTGCTTTCGTCAATGAAGATCTTGCTGGTGAACAAACTGACCTGCCGGTAGAACGCCAGGTCAGTAGCCAGCCCAACTACGTCACGCCCGAAGGCCTGAACTTGCTGCAAGGCAAGGTCGCCGAGCTGCACGCCGCGCATGACAAACAATCCGCGCTGGGTGAGCAGGCCGACAAGCAGCGCCTGGCTGAACTTGACCGCGACCTGCGCTATTACACCTACCGCCTGCAAAGCGCCCAGGTCGTGCCGCCGGCCACCTCCACCCGGAAGGTGCAGATTGGTAGTTGGGTGACCTACGCCGATGAGTTGGGCACCGAGCGCCGCGTGCAACTGGTGGGCGAAGACCAGGCCGTTGCTGCCAAGGGCCTGATCAACTGGGCTTCACCGCTTGGGCGTGCGCTGCTTGGCGCACACCTGAACGACGAAGTGCTCTGGCAGCGCCCGGCGGGCGATCAAATGATCGAGGTTATCCGCATCGAGCCGGGTTAGACCACACCCTGGGCCAACATCGCGTCAGCGACTTTGACGAAGCCTGCGATGTTCGCGCCCTTCACGTAGTTGATCCGCCCGCTCTCTTCGCCGTAATGCACGCAGGCGTGGTGAATCGACTGCATGATGTTGTGCAATTTGCTGTCGACCTCACCCGCACTCCACAACAGGCGCATGGCGTTCTGCGACATTTCCAGGCCGCTGACCGCGACACCGCCGGCATTGGAGGCCTTGCCCGGGGCAAACAGGGTGCCGGCCTCGACAAAGATATCCACAGCCGCCAGGGTGGTCGGCATGTTCGCGCCTTCCGCCACACAGATACAGCCGTTGCGTAGCAGCGTACGGGCGTCATCGGCATCCAGTTCGTTCTGTGTGGCGCATGGCAGGGCGATGTCGCAGGCCAGGCTCCACGGACGTTTCCCGGCGCGGAACTCCAGGCCGAAACGCGCGGCCAGCTCGCTGATCCGTCCACGGGTGACGTTCTTCAGCTCCAGCAGTGCCTGCCATTGCTCCTCGGTCAAGCCGGCCTCGCAGAACAATGTGCCCTCGGAGTCGGACAACGAGATCACCTTGCCCCCCAGGTCCATGACCTTGCGGGCCGCGTACTGCGCCACGTTACCCGACCCCGAGATCGCCACCCGCTTGCCTTCGACCTTATCACCGCTGCGCTTGAGCATTTCTTCGGCGAAGTACACGCAGCCGAAACCGGTGGCTTCCGGACGAATCAGGCTGCCGCCATAGCTCATGCCTTTGCCGGTCAGCACGCTGGTGAACTGGTTGCTCAGGCGCTTGTATTGGCCGAACAGGAAACCGATCTCCCGCGCACCGACGCCGATGTCACCGGCCGGAACGTCGACATCCGAGCCAATGTGGCGGTACAGCTCACTCATGAAGGCCTGGCAGAAACGCATCACTTCCGCGTCGCTCTTGCCCTTTGGATCGAAGTCCGAGCCGCCCTTGCCACCGCCCATCGGCAGGGAGGTCAGGGAGTTCTTGAAGGTCTGCTCGAAGGCGAGAAATTTCAGCACGCCGAGGTTCACCGACGGATGGAAACGCAAACCGCCCTTGTACGGGCCGATGGCGCTGTTCATCTGGATGCGGAACCCGCGATTGACCTGCACCTTGCCCTGATCGTCGACCCAGGAAACCCGAAACACCACGGCACGCTCCGGCTCGCAAATCCGCTCCAGAATGCCGGAGGTCAGGTAATGTGGATTGGCTTCGAGAAACGGCCACAGGCTACGCAGGACTTCTTCCACCGCCTGATGGAATTCGGGTTGGTCCGGGTCACGTTTTTTCAAGCGGGCAAGGAAGGATTCGACGGATTCGATCATGGAAAAGTCTCGGCAAATTTATTGTCGTTGGAGAGATTGAGCCGGACTGTAGCAAACGACAGGAGCACCGGAACAGCGCAAAATGTCGCACTTATGAAATTAAATGGTGCACTGGATATAATTTAATCCAAATTTTATGCCGTTTGTGCACAGAAACAGGGACTATAAAAGCGAGCCGTGCACCATTAGGAAGTGCACAATCGTTCCCGCAAATGCAAAAAAAAACGGAGCCCGCGAAGGCTCCGTCTCTCTATGCAACCCACCTGAAATCAGGCCAGTTTTTTGTGGCGTACCCGGTGTGGCTGGGCCGCTGCTTCGCCAAGGCGTTTCTTGCGATCGGCTTCGTACTCGGTGTAGTTACCTTCGAAGAACAGCGCTTGCGAGTCGTCTTCGTACGCCAGGATGTGCGTCGCGACGCGGTCAAGGAACCACCGATCGTGGGAGATCACAATGGCGGCGCCCGGGAAGTCCAGCAGGGCCTCTTCCAGGGATCGCAGGGTTTCAACGTCGAGGTCGTTGGACGGTTCGTCGAGCAGCAGGACGTTGCCGCCCTCTTTCAGGGTCAGGGCCAGGTGCAAGCGACCACGCTCACCACCGGACAGGTCCTTGACGAACTTCTGCTGATCGCCGCCCTTGAAGTTGAAGCGACCGACGTAGGTACGCGACGGGATCTCATAGTTGCCGATGCGGATCTGGTCGGAACCGTCGGAGATCTGCTGGAACACGGTCTTGCTGCCGTCCAGGTCTTCGCGGCTCTGGTCCACGCAAGCAAGCTGCACGGTTTCGCCGACTTCGATGCTGCCCGAATCCGGTGTTTCCTTACCCATCAGCATGCGGAACAGCGTGGATTTACCCGCACCGTTACCACCGATCACGCCGACGATGGCGCCTTTAGGCATGGCGAACGACAGGTTGTCGATCAGCACGCGATCGCCATAGCCCTTGCTGACGTTCTTGAATTCGATGACCTTGTCACCCAGGCGCGGACCGGCCGGGATGTAGATCTCGTTGGTTTCGCTGCGTTTCTGAAATTCCTGCGACTGCATTTCTTCGAAGCGTTGCAGACGGGCCTTGGATTTCGACTGGCGGGCCTTGGCGCCTTTGCGCACCCACTCCAGTTCATCTTTCATAGCCTTTTCGTGGGCCGATTGCTGCTTGGATTCGGCAGCCAGACGATCGGACTTGGCTTCCAGCCAACCCGAATAGTTACCCTCGTAAGGAATGCCCGCGCCGCGGTCGAGTTCCAGAATCCAGCCGGCAACGTTGTCCAGGAAGTAGCGGTCGTGCGTGATCGCAACCACGGTGCCCGGGAAGTCGTGCAGGAAGTGCTCCAGCCAGGCTACGGAATCGGCGTCCAGGTGGTTGGTCGGCTCGTCGAGCAGCAGCATGTCCGGCGCGGACAGCAACAGACGGCACAGGGCCACACGACGCTTTTCACCACCGGACAGGACTTCGATCTTGGCATCCCAGGCCGGCAGGCGCAGCGCATCGGCGGCGACTTCCAGCTGGCGCTCCAGGTTGTGACCGTCGCCGGCTTGCAGGATGGCTTCGAGCTTGGCCTGTTCGGCGGCCAGTTTGTCGAAGTCGGCATCCGGTTCGGCGTAGGCGGCGTACACCTCGTCCAGGCGCGCTTGCGCGTCCTTGATCACGCTGACGGCTTCCTCGACCACTTCACGCACGGTCTTGGTCGGGTCCAGGATCGGTTCCTGTGGCAGGTAGCCGATGTTCAGCTCCGGCATTGGACGGGCTTCGCCGTCAAACTCGGTGTCGACGCCGGCCATGATTTTCAGCAGCGTGGATTTACCCGAACCGTTGAGGCCGAGTACGCCGATCTTCGCGCCAGGGAAGAACGACAGCGAAATATTTTTCAGGATTTCCCGCTTCGGCGGAACAACTTTGCCCAGCCGATGCATGGTGAAGACGTATTGAGCCATGGAGAACCTAGCGTCAGTAACGGTTGAATAAAAGCGGGCGAAGCCCGTGCCAGGCCATGCGCGGCGCGGGCATGGATCGAGATCAATGCCTGCGGGCGAGAATAAACCTGAATGTCTGGGGCTGGAACGCCCTGCGTAACCGGCAAAGCTACCTCAATGCGGGATAACCGTCCAGCCGGACGGGGCTGGCACTTTGCCACAACTCAAGGCATGCTAGCCGCCCTCCGGGCGTCCGGCTTATAGTGCGCGTCGCACCAGTGCAGCTCTATCGCAGGATTACAGCTTGTCCAATGCCATTCCGCCTACCTCCGTGCGCGCACTGAATTCTGCGACCGGATCGCCCCTGCGCGGAACACTCAAGGGCACGCTGGCGACGCTGGTGCTGCTGTTGCTCGGACTGTTGTTCTGGCAGTTGCTGGACCAGCTTCGCGAGACCCAGAAAAACCAGCGCCAGTACACCATTGACTACACCGCCGACCTGGCCGCGCAAGTCAGCCTGAACATGGCGCTCAACGCCCAGATCGCGCTCAACCTGCTACCGATCGTCGAACAACCGCAGACCGATGAGCAGCTGCAGGCCGTGTTGCGCAAACTGCAGCAGTCCCTGCCGGAACTGCTCAGCGTGGCCCTGCTCAGCCCCTCGGGAAAGGTGCTGAGCGACAGTGCCAACGACAGCTCGGACGCCGAGTACCTGGGTGAGCTGGTCAAGCGCAGTCGAGCCCAGGCGCATTACTTCAGCAACACCAACGACGGCTCCGTGGTGCACCTGTTACTGCGTCAGGCCAGCGGCAGCACTCGCGGCTACTGGGCACTGCGCCTGCGTCCGACGTTTTTCTCGTCGCTGACCAAACAAGGCGAGTCCGGAATCCGACCGATGTGGGTGGTGGAAAACCGCATCAACCAGCAGATCATCAGCCGCGACGACCTGATGCCGTCGACCCAGCCCAACGTGTTGACCCCCGAGGACCAGGCCAACAGCGTCCTGATCGTGCCCCTCAGCAGCAGCGACTGGCAGCTGCGCGGGCTGTTCGACCGGCAACGGGTGATTGAACAGTTGCTACCGGCCTTTATTGGCAAGTGCCTGCTGGGCCTGGCCTTTTCACTGCTGCCGTTCATCGCCTTGCTCAGCATGCGTCGCCGGCAACGCCAGCTGCATGAAGGCCGTCGACGCTATCAGGACATCTTCGATGGCACCGGTGTCGCGCTGTGCGTGCTGGACCTTTCCGGACTCAGAACCGCCCTCGACAAAGCCGGCCTGCACTCCGGCAAACAGCTGCATGCATGGCTGGAAAAAACCGAACATCGCCAGCCACTGCTACAGGAATTGCGCATCACTGAAGTCAACCAGCTCGCCTTGCGCCTGCTCAACGTCCAGTCATGCGAGCAAGCCTGGAAACTGTTGATCGAAGGCCGGCCACTGGCTGGCAATGCCATCGGCACTCCGCTGCTGGAGGCGGTGGTTAACCAACAGAAACAGCTGGAACTGGAAATCAAGCTCAAGGACACCCAGGGCCGCGATCAGCACCTGTGGCTGGTCCTGCGCTTGCCGGAAGCACAGCACGACTACAACGCGGTCATCCTCAGCATCAACGACATCACCAGCCGCAAGCTCGTCGAACTCTCGCTGCTGGAGCGTGAAGGCTTCTGGTCCGATGTGGTGCGCACTGTCCCGGATCACCTGTATGTGCAGGATGTGATCAGCCAGCGCATGATCTTCAGCAACCATCACCTGGGGCAGACCCTGGGGTACAACAAAACCGAACTGCACCAGATGGGTGAGTACTTCTGGGAAATCCTGCTGCACCCCGAAGACGCGGATCACTACCACCGCTTGCGCCAGGAACAACGCCAGGCCGGATACAGCCAACTGCTGCAGTGCCTGTTGCGCTTCCGTCACCGCGACGGCAAGTGGCGCTGCTTCGATATTCGCGAGCAGGCGCTGGCACGGGACACCCACGATCAGGTCACTCGCATCATCGGCGTGGCCAAGGACATCACCGACCAGATCGCCGCCAGCGAATCCCTGCGCGACAGCGAGCAACGCTATCGGATGCTTGCCGAAAGCATCAGCGACGTCATTTTCTCCACCGACAACACACTCTCGCTCAACTATGTCAGCCCGTCCGTACAGGCTGTACTCGGCTATGACGCTGACTGGATATTCCAGAACGGCTGGCAATCGATCATCGCCAACCCGCAACAGCTGACCGGTATCTACAGCCTTATGGACCGGGTCAGCAAGGCCCTGAACAAACCTGAGCAACTGGCGCAATTGCGCGGCCAGGTGCAGACCCAATTGTTCCTGTTCGACTGCCTGCGCGCCGACGGGCGCAAGATCCCGATTGAACTGCGGCTGATCCTGGTGTGGGACGAACACGGCGCCTTCGAGGGTGTGCTGGGGGTCGGTCGTGATATCAGCCAGCAGCGCCGCGCCGAGAAAGACCTGCGCATGGCGGCCACCGTATTCGAGCACTCGACCTCGGCCATTCTGATCACCGATCCGGCCGGCTACATCGTGCAGGCCAACGAAGCGTTCAGCCGCGTCAGTGGCTACGAGGTGGCGCAGGTGCTCGATCAACTGCCGAACATGCTGACCGTCGACGACCAGCAGGAAGCCCACCTGCGCTACGTGCTCAAGCAATTGCATCAACACAGCACCTGGGAAGGCGAAGTCTGGCTCAAGCGCCGCAGTGGCGAGCATTACCCGGCCTGGGTCGGCATCACCGCCGTACTCGACGACGAAGGCGACCTGGCCAGTTACGTGTGCTTCTTCAGCGACATCAGCGAACGCAAGGCCAGCGAGCAGCGCATTCATCGCCTGGCCTACTACGACGCCCTGACTCACCTGCCCAACCGAACGCTGTTCCAGGACCGCCTGCACACGGCCTTGCAGTCGGCGGAACGGCAGAAGTCATGGGTGGTGCTGATGTTCCTGGACCTGGACCGTTTCAAACCGATCAACGACTCCCTGGGGCACGCAGCCGGCGATCGCATGCTCAAGGAAATGGCCACGCGCCTGCTCGGGTGCGTCGATGACGATGACACCGTGGCGCGCATGGGGGGCGACGAGTTCACCCTGTTGCTGCAACCGCGCGCCAACCGTGAAGTCGCCCTGAACCGGGCGATTCATGTCGCCGAACAGATTCTCGCCAGCCTGGTGAAACCCTTCGTCCTCGAAGGCCGCGAGTTCTTTGTCACCGCCAGTATCGGCATTGCCCTGAGTCCGCAGGACGGCAACGAGCTGAGCCAGCTGATGAAAAACGCCGACACCGCGATGTACCACGCCAAGGAGCGCGGCAAGAACAACTTCCAGTTCTACCAGGCGGACATGAACGCCAGCGCCCTGGAACGCCTGGAACTGGAAAGCGACCTGCGTCACGCGCTTGAACAGAATGAGTTCGTTCTCTACTACCAACCGCAGTTCAGTGGCGACGGCAAGCGCCTGACCGGCGCCGAGGCCCTGCTGCGCTGGCGTCATCCGCGGCGCGGACTGGTACCGCCGGGTGATTTCATTCCGGTACTCGAAGAGCTCGGGCTGGTGGTGGATGTCGGCGACTGGGTCATCAGCGAAGCCTGCCGTCAGCTCAAGGCCTGGCACCAGGCCAAGGTGCGCGTCCCCAAAGTTTCGGTGAACATCTCCGCCCGACAGTTCTCCGACGGCCAGCTCGGCACGCGCATCGCCACCATCCTCAAGGAAACGGGCCTGCCACCCGCCTGCCTGGAACTGGAGCTGACCGAAAGTATCCTGATGCGCGAAGTCAGCGAGGCCATGCAGATCCTCGCCGGGCTGAAAAACCTTGGGCTGAGCATCGCGGTGGATGACTTTGGCACCGGTTACTCATCCCTGAACTACCTCAAGCAATTTCCCATCGACGTGCTGAAGATCGACCGCACCTTCGTCGACGGCCTGCCCAGTGGCGAGCAGGACGCACAAATTGCCCGGGCAATCATTGCCATGGCCCACAGCCTCAACCTGGCGGTGATCGCCGAAGGCGTGGAAACCCATGAGCAACTCGACTTCCTGCGCGAACACGGCTGCGACGAGGTACAGGGCTATCTGTTCGGACGGCCGATGCCGGCCCCACACTTCGAAGCACAGTTCAGCAATGATGCGTTGTTCATGTTTGACTGAAAGCAGCTGCTTGAATCCCATTCGTCTGCGACATGATGTCGTTTCATATGCCAGACAAAACCCATTGGGTTAGAATGCCCTCCTTTTCTGCCCCCCGATCCTTGAGGACCGCCATGTTCAGCCGTGATTTGACCATTGCCAAGTACGACGCCGACCTTTTTGCCGCCATGGAGCAAGAAGCTCAGCGCCAGGAAGAACACATCGAGCTGATCGCTTCGGAAAACTACACCAGCCCAGCGGTGATGGAAGCTCAAGGCTCGGTACTGACCAACAAGTACGCCGAAGGCTACCCGGGCAAGCGCTACTACGGCGGTTGCGAGTACGTCGACGTGGTTGAGCAACTGGCCATCGACCGTGCAAAAGAACTGTTCGGTGCCGATTACGCCAACGTTCAGCCGCACGCCGGCTCGCAAGCCAACAGCGCCGTTTACCTGGCCCTGTTGTCGGCTGGCGACACCATCCTGGGCATGAGCCTGGCCCACGGTGGTCACCTGACCCACGGTGCCAGCGTTTCCTCCTCCGGCAAGCTGTACAACGCTGTCCAGTACGGCATCGACGCCAATGGCCTGATCGACTATGACGAAGTCGAGCGCCTGGCCGTTGAACACAAACCAAAAATGATCGTGGCCGGTTTCTCTGCCTACTCGCAGATCCTGGACTTCCCACGCTTCCGCGAAATCGCTGACAAAGTGGGTGCCTACCTGTTCGTCGACATGGCTCACGTAGCCGGTCTGGTCGCCGCTGGCGTCTACCCGAACCCGATTCCATTCGCTGACGTCGTGACCACCACCACCCACAAGACCCTGCGCGGCCCACGTGGCGGCCTGATCCTGGCTCGCGCCAACGCCGACATCGAGAAGAAACTGAACTCCGCCGTATTCCCGGGCGCCCAGGGTGGCCCACTGGAGCACGTAATCGCCGCCAAGGCGATCTGCTTCAAGGAAGCACTGCAGCCTGAGTTCAAGACCTACCAGCAACAAGTGGTGAAAAACGCCCAGGCCATGGCCGGCGTGTTCATCGAGCGCGGTTTTGACGTGGTTTCCGGCGGTACCGAGAACCACCTGTTCCTGCTGTCGCTGATCAAGCAGGAAATCTCCGGTAAAGACGCCGATGCCGCACTGGGCAAAGCGTTCATCACCGTAAACAAGAACTCCGTACCAAACGATCCACGCTCCCCGTTCGTCACCTCCGGCCTGCGCTTCGGTACTCCGGCTGTGACCACTCGTGGCTTCAAGGAAGCAGAGTGCAAGGAACTGGCTGGCTGGATCTGCGACATCCTGGCCGACCTGAACAACGACGCGGTGATCGACGCCGTTCGTGAAAAGGTCAAGGCCATCTGTAAGAAGCTGCCGGTATACGGCGCTTGATAGCGGTTGCCTGAAACAAGAAAAACCGGCCTATGGCCGGTTTTTTTTGCTCGTAACAATGGCAACTAACTAAAACATCCCGGGCAAAATCACCCGACAACAAACGACAGCAAAAAAGTCCAACGCCCCGCTCCGCACACTGGCGCAACCAAACTCTTGTAACACTCACAACAGCACGCTCAACAAGAAAAACATTAACCTGAAACCCCTTCAAAAAAGGAGAACTTAATAAAGTAAACCAAGGGATTTCATCATGAACAGTGATACTGAAAAATCTTTTATCGCAACACTTAAAATGTTCGACCACAAACTAAACTTTCTTGAAGCGCTCCACGGCAAACCCGCGCTGGCCACTGTCAGCATGTTCAGTGGCGGTTTTTTTACCGGCAAACCGCAAACACACGATCACTCGAGCATGCTTGGCATCTGCCCCAACGAGCGGGGTAGCGCCGCAGCACCATTGAAGCTGTACTTTCGACACACGCCGAACGGCTATGTACTCGCCATAAAAAACACCGGCGAATACTACAATCAATTCATCAGCGAAAGTTGGCTTGAAATTTTGGGCGCAGTGAAATCAACCATTGAAGACCTGACCGTCTTCACCCTGATCGACCATCAAAACAAACCGATTACACTGGACAACCTGCAGGCGAATCACTCACCAATATCACTCATGACCGAAGACAAACGATACGTGGGTGGAATTAAAGTAAAGGGGTCACCTTATGTTTATCTTGGCAATACCAAAGAGCGCTCAAAAATAACTTTCATCCTGAGCGTTCTTGAAAGAAAGGTGCCCGACTCCGAGTCCTGAAATACTCTTTACAGTGAAAGAAATTATCAGGAACCACACCTGAAGTGCCACGTAAAAGCTGACAACAGCCCCAGCCCCGCACGGCGCTCCATAAAAAATCGGCATCCATGGCCGATTTTTTATGGCGATCGCTCAAGATCGGGCCCTGCCATTCAACTGGTAAGACCGGACATGCCAATCTCGCAATTTCTGCTTGCCATCCTTCAAAAACAGCGCCTAGACTGCGCCTGCACTGGACATACCGGTAAGACCACAATAATTAAGTCCTGAATCTGATGCGCCAGCGCACGGCAGCCAGGACACCGATCAGGAATTCCTCCCATGCTCAGATGGTGCTCGCGTTCAATCTTCCTTCAAGTGGTGCTCGGCCTGGTGCTCGGCATCGTCTGCGGGCTGACCCTTCCCGAATACTCCGCCCAACTCAAACCCCTCGGCGACGGCTTCATCAAGCTGATCAAGATGCTCATCGGCCTGATCGTGTTCTGCGTGGTGGTCAGCGGTATCAGCGGTGCCGGCGACCTGAAGAAGGTCGGGCGTATCGGCCTCAAATCGGTCATCTACTTCGAAATCCTGACCACCATCGCGCTGGTGATCGGCCTGGTGTTCGCCTTCAGCACCGGCATCGGCAGTGGTGCGAACATTCATCTGGATCAACTGTCTGCCAGTGACATGGGCGACATTGCCCAGCGCAGCGAACACATGCACACCACCACCCAGTTCCTGATGGACCTGATTCCAAGTTCGGTGATTGGCGCCTTTGCCGACAACAACATCCTGCAAGTGCTGCTGTTTTCGGTGTTGTTCGGCAGTGCGCTGAATCTGGTGGGCGAGTCGGCGTCCGGCATCTCGCGGCTGATCAACGAACTCAGTCATGTGATCTTCCGCATCATGGGCATGATCGTGCGCCTGGCGCCGATTGGCGTGTTCGGCGCGATTGCCTTCACCACCAGCAAATATGGCCTGGATTCCCTGCAACACCTTGGCAGCCTGATCGGCCTGTTCTACCTGACCTGCGTCGCGTTCGTGTCACTGATCCTGGGCCTGGTGATGCGTCTTTCCGGCCTGCGCATGCTGCCGTTTCTCAAGTACCTGCGTGAAGAGTTGCTGATTGTCCTGGGGACGGCCTCTTCGGACGCCGTGCTGCCGCAAATCATGCGCAAACTGGAACACCTGGGCATTGGCAGTTCGACGGTTGGCCTGGTCATCCCCACCGGCTACTCGTTCAACCTCGACGGTTTTTCGATCTACCTGACCCTGGCCATCGTATTCATCGCCAATGCCACTGGCACCCCACTGGCCATGAGCGATTTGCTGACGATCCTGCTGGTCTCGCTGATCACCTCCAAAGGTGCCCACGGGATTCCCGGGTCGGCGCTGGTGATTCTGGCTGCCACACTGACCGCGATCCCTGCGATTCCGGTGGTCGGCCTGGTGCTGGTGTTGGCGGTGGACTGGTTCATGGGCATCGGCCGGGCGCTGACCAACCTGATCGGCAACTGCGTCGCCACAGTGGCCATCGCACGCTGGGAAAAGGACATTGATGTACAGCGGGCGCACAAGGTGCTTTCTGGCCAGCAGGGTTATACCTTCCAGCCTAGAAAGCCTGCCACCGCAGCCCATCAGCAGGAATTCTGAACAATCCCGGTGCCTGCCCAAGGGCAGGCATCACCGTTAATCCATTTCGATGCTCAGGAAGCGAACCGTGATCAGCTCGTCAACCGTCGTGAATTCAGTGGTAGAAAAACTTCGGGCCGCTCTGGCCCGGGGTCAGTGGCGCTCCGGCGAGATGCTGCCGGGGCAGCGCGAACTGGCCGAACAACTGGGCATCAGCCGCCCGAGCCTGCGCGAAGCGGTGATCGTGCTGGAAACCCTCGGGCTGGTGCGCTCGATGCCGGGTAAAGGCGTGGTGGTGCTGGAGGCCGACCTTAGTGATAACCAAGGCCACGAAAGCGCGGTGGCCGGCGCAAGCCTGGAAGACGTACTGCAACTGCGCTACACCCTCGAGCCGTTCATCGTCGGGCTGGTGGCGCAGTCCATCAGCAGCAAGGAAGTCGGACAACTGCGCCTGACCTTGATGGACATGCGCGAGGCCCTGGAAGCCAATGACAGCGAAGCCGGCGTGAACGCCTACATCGCCTTCCACGAAGAGCTGTTCACATTGACCTCCAACCCGATCTTCCAGAGCGTGGTGCAGCAGACCAGTGTTGCCCTCAAGCAAAGCGCACAGGTGCTACGCAACTCTCCGGAGCACCTGGCTGAACGCCTTGAGGAAAACGAGGCCGTGGTACGCGCCATCCGCAACAAGAACAGCGCCCAGGCCAGCGCCGAAATGCGCCGGCACATTCTTCGCGAAGGCCAGCGCATGGGCATCGAACTGAACATTCCAGACGACAACCTCGGCAGTTGAACCTCTTCGAACCGGAGACAGGCCATGAACAGCTTTGCTTCAGCGCAGCACACCCCTGATACATCTGTTGCCCTGCCCTTTTCGCGCACGCGTCATCGCCCTCCTTCGGTGGATGACATTTACTCGCAGATATTCGACGCCATTCTCGACCAGCGGTTTGCCCCGACCGGCCGCTTCAGTGAGGAAAGGCTGATCGAGATGCTCGGCATCAGCCGCAGCCTCGTTCGCCAGGTACTGACGCGACTGTCCCATCAGCAGATCCTCATTCTGCGGCCGAACCACCAGCCTCAGATTGCCGTACCGGATCTCGAACAAATCCGGCAAATTCTCCATGCCCGACGATTGACCGAGACCACACTGGTTCGACTGGCCTGTCAGCAGCCTCGCCCCGAAGACCTGAAGCGCCTGCGAGGTTCGATCGAGCGCCAGCGCCAATGCGCCGAACGGAAACAGCGAGGTTCCTCGATCCGGTTATCGGAAGAGTTTCATCTGCAACTGGCCGAAATGGCGGGGAATGCACCATTGGCGCATTTTCTCAGCAGCCTGGTGCCCCTGACGTCGCTAGCCATTGCACAGCGTGATACGCAGACAGGTTTTTATTGCGTATGGCAGGAACAGGCGGAGATGGTCGATGCACTGGAGCGTCAGGACGCGGCAATGGCGGTGACGCTGATCAACCGGCATCTGGATCATCTGGCAGAAGTACTGCTCAACCCGGAACCCGTAGCCGTTCGACATTGTGTTGTCGGGTAGTTCGCCATCGTCGGGACGGTGTTCCGACGATAGCGCCCTCGAACGCGCTGAAGATCACCGCCCTTGATCGGCCACCACCCGCGCAAACCCCTCACGGATTTTTTCTTCCGGCAAGTCATCGGCAATAAACACCATCACACTTTCCCGCGCTTCCCCCTCTAGCCACTCCGTGTCCCAGTCGAAGCCATACAGCTTCAACACCCCCTGAAACACCAGGCGCCGGGGTTCGCCGACAATGTTGAGCACGCCTTTGTAGCGCAGCAGTTGCTTGCCATGCTCCTCCAGCAGTTCGTTCATGAACCCGCTGAGCTGGTCGATATCCAGCGCCTTATCCGTGCGCAGCACCAGGCTGGAGATGCGGTCAATCGTGGGGGCCTTGCTGACCGGGCGCAGGCTGACTCCGCCGCCGAGATCGGCATTGAGGTTGAAACCCCGCACATCGAGCAGCTCGGCCAAATCGATCCTGCCGTGTTCAACCAGCCGGATCGGTGCGCGACGATTGATCCGGGTCAGGCGCTCGCTCAACGCCGTGAACGTCGCCTCGTCTACCAGATCGCGCTTGCTCACCAGCAGGCGGTCGGCAAAGCCGATCTGCGCCTGGGCAATGGTCTGGGTCAGGTGTACGTCGGCATGCGCGGCGTCGACCAGGGTGATGATACCGTCGAGGATGTAGCGCTCCCGGAGTTCTTCATCGATGAAGAAAGTTTGCGCCACCGGCGCTGGGTCAGCCAGGCCGGTGCATTCGATCACCAGGCGATCAAAGGCGATCTCGCCGCTGTCCAGGCGCTCGAGCAGCAGGTACAGGGCCTTGGTCAGGTCGGTGTGGATGGTGCAGCAGACGCAGCCATTGGACAGCGTCATCACTTGTACCGGCTCATCGCCCAAGAGTTGGGTGTCGATACCGGCGTCACTGAATTCGTTTTCGATCACGGCGATTTTCAGCCCGTGTTCGGTTTTAAGCAGATGACGCAGCAGCGTGGTCTTGCCGGCGCCGAGGAAGCCGCTGAGGACTGTTACCGGGATGGGAGAGGACAAACGGTTTCTCCTTTGAACTGCACAAATAAAAATGGGAGCAGTCTTGTGTGGAAGCGAGCTGGCTCGCTCCCACAAAAATCCTGCTCCCATATCAAGTCTGTTAACCCGCTATCAGCCGGTCAACAGCACTTGGGCCCACCCTTGCCACCGTAACGCGCCTCCTGACGTTCGCGAAAGAACATCTCGTAGCTCATCACCGGTTTGTCCGGGTGTTTGGTTTGCATATGCTCGACGTAGGTGTCGTAGTCGGGCATGCCGACCATCAGGCGCGCGGCCTGACCGAGGTATTTACCGAGGCGACTCAGGTCATTGAACATGCTTGCAATCCTCGATCATGCGTCCGGCAGAGCCTTGAATGGCGATTCTTTATCCGTACGCTCCTTGTGGCCCCAGGCGGTGATACCCACCTTGAGCGCGTAGAACAGGATGCTGAAGACCACGAACAGGAACAATGCCGTCAGCGTTGCGTTGGTGTAGGCATTGAAGATCACGTGCTGCATCTGCGTGATGTCCTTGGCCGGTGCCAGCACCTGACCATTGGCCAGGGCATCGCTGTACTTCTTGGCCAGCGACAGGAAGCCGATCGCCGGGTTGGCGTCGAACAGCTTGATGAAGCCTGCGGTGGTGGTGCAAATCAGCAGCCATACCGCTGGCAGCATGGTGACCCAGATGTAGCGCTGGCGTTTCATTTTGATCAGCACCACGGTGCTGAGCATGAGCGCGATACCGGCCAGCATCTGGTTGGAGATGCCGAACAGTGGCCACAAGGTGTTGATGCCGCCCAGTGGGTCGATCACGCCCTGATACAACAACCAGCCCCACATGGCCACGCAACCGGCGGTCGCGATCAGGTTCGCGGTCCAGGACTCGGTGCGCTTGAGCGCTGGCACGAAGGAGCCGAGCAGATCCTGCAACATGAAACGCCCGGCACGGGTGCCGGCGTCCACGGCGGTCAGGATGAACAGCGCTTCAAACAGGATCGCGAAGTGGTACCAGAATGCCATGGTGTTTTCACCCGGCAGGACACTGTGCAGGATCTGCGCAATCCCCACTGCCAGCGTCGGTGCACCGCCAGCGCGTGCCAGGATGGTGGTTTCACCAATGTCATGGGCGACCGCCTGCAGGGCTTCCGGGGTAATGGCAAAGCCCCAGCCGCTGACCGTCTGCGCCACCGTCATTACATCACTGCCGACCACGGCCGCCGGGCTGTTCATGGCGAAGTACACGCCAGGCTCGATCACCGAAGCGGCAACCATCGCCATGATGGCCACGAAGGACTCCATCAACATGCCGCCGTAACCGATGTAACGAGCATTGGTTTCGTTATCCAGCAGCTTCGGCGTAGTGCCGGAGGAGATCAGCGCGTGGAAGCCCGACACCGCGCCACAGGCGATGGTGATGAACAGGAACGGGAACAGACCGCCTTTCCACACCGGGCCAGTGCCATCGATGAACTGGGTCAGCGCGGGCATTTTCAGCTCGGGCATGGTCACCAGGATACCGATGGCCAGTGCCACGATGGTACCGATCTTGAGGAAGGTCGACAGGTAGTCGCGCGGTGCCAGGATCAGCCATACCGGCAACACGGCGGCGACAAAACCATAGCCGATCAGCATCCAGGTGATCTGGATCCCGGTGAAGCTGAACGCCTTGGCCCATACCGGATCAGCGGCAATCTGCCCGCCCAGCCAGATGGAGCCCAGCAACAGCAATACGCCGATAACCGAGATTTCGCCAATGCGGCCCGGACGGATGTAGCGCATGTAAATGCCCATGAACATCGCGATCGGGATGGTCGCCATGACCGTGAAAATGCCCCACGGGCTTTCGGCCAGGGCCTTGACCACGATCAGTGCCAGCACCGCCAGGATGATGATCATGATCAGGAAGCAGCCAAACAGCGCGATGGTGCCCGGGATACGGCCCATTTCCTCACGGACCATGTCCCCCAAGGAACGACCGTTGCGCCGGGTGGACATGAACAGGACCATGAAGTCCTGAACGGCCCCCGCCAGCACCACGCCGGCGATCAGCCAGAGGGTGCCTGGCAAATAGCCCATCTGCGCGGCCAGTACCGGACCCACCAATGGCCCTGCGCCTGCGATGGCCGCAAAGTGGTGACCAAAAAGAATGTGTTTGTTGGTCGGCACATAGTCCAGACCGTCGTTGTTGAGTACAGCCGGGGTGGCCCGCCGTGGGTCGAGCTGCATCACTTTGGTGGCGATGAATAGACTGTAGTAACGGTAAGCGACCAGATAGATGGCCACCGCCGCAACGACAATCCACAAGGCGTTGATCGCCTCGCCCCGACGCAATGCCACTACCCCAAGGGCGCACGCCCCGACGATTGCCAGCAGCAGCCAGGGAATGTGGCGTAGCAGGCTATTATTATTTTTCATTTTTTGATTCCAGCCAGGTGGACTTGAGAAAAAGCCACCCCGAGTTTAGCGCCGATTACCCCAATGACCATACCCGACATTGGTCGAGTGTCCTTCCTCGCAAATACTGTTCCTTTTTGATGGCGTCTGTTGCCGTCATGCGGCGTTGCAGCTCCTCGCCATAGCGGGCTATGACTCGTCGCTGCGCCTTGCCTGACATCAACAGCCACTCATCAAAAGAGGAACGTATTTATGAGGCAGGACACTAGTGTCCTGCCTTGGGTGGCAGCCCGGCTAAAGGCCGGTCTATAGTCAGCGTACTACCCGAGGACTGCGCCATGAGCAAGCACGCTGCCAATCGTCGCCGTTTCAAACGCATTGCCTTCGATGCCAGGACCGAACTGATCCAGGGTCCGAACCATTGGCCGGTGAAGTTGATCGACCTGTCGCTCAAGGGGTTGCTGGTCGAGCGCCCGGAACCCTGGTCAGGCGACGCGCACAAAATGTTTTCGGTCGATATCCACTTGAGCGAGGAAGCCGAGATCCGCATGGACGTGCAACTCACCCATGAGGAGCACGGCCAGCTCGGATTCGTCTGCCGCTACATCAGCCTGGAGTCCATCAGCAGCCTGCGGCGGCTGATCGAAGTGAACCTGGGGGACCCGGCCGAACTGGAACGGGAACTGGGCGCGCTGATCGACGCCTGAGCGCTATTCGAACAAAACGTCCAGCGCCTGCTCCAGACGGCTGACCGCGATGATCTTCAACCCGGCGGGGGCTTCCTTCGGCGCATTGCCTTTGGGCACGATGGCGCGCTTGAAGCCGTGCTTGGCCGCTTCCTTCAGACGCTCCTGGCCGCTGGGCACCGGCCGCACTTCACCGGACAGCCCGACCTCGCCGAACACCAGCAGATCATGGGGCAATGGCCGGTTGCGCAAACTGGACATGACCGCCGCCATCAACGCCAGGTCCGAAGCCGTCTCCAGCACCTTGACCCCGCCGACCACGTTGAGGAACACATCCTGATCATGAGTCGGGATTCCTCCGTGGCGATGCAGGACCGCCAGGAGCATGGCCAGGCGATTCTGATCCAGGCCCAGGGTCACCCGGCGCGGATTTGCCAGGTGACTGTCGTCCACCAGCGCCTGGACTTCAACCAACATGGGCCGGGTCCCTTCCCAGGTCGCCATCACCACGCTGCCCGGCACTTCTTCCTGGGCCCGCGTGAGAAAGATCGCCGACGGGTTGGAGACTTCCTTCAAGCCCTTGTCGGTCATGCCGAACACGCCCAGTTCGTTGACAGCCCCGAAACGGTTCTTCACCGCACGCAGCAGGCGCAAACGCCCATCCGACTCACCTTCGAAATACAGCACGGTGTCAACCATGTGCTCCAGCACCCGCGGCCCCGCCAACGCGCCTTCCTTGGTCACATGGCCGACCAGGAAGATCGCCGTGCCACTTTGCTTGGCATAACGCACCAGCAACGCGGCACTTTCACGCACCTGGGACACGCCGCCCGGCGCCGACTGCAATTGCTCGGTGAAGATTGTCTGGATCGAATCGATCACCATGACCTTGGGCTTTTCCACCCGAGCCGTGGCGATGATGGTTTCGATGCAGGTTTCGGTCATCACCCGCAATTGGTCCTGGGGTAGTCCCAGACGCCGTGCTCGCATGGCCACTTGCTGCTGGGATTCTTCACCCGTGACATAGAGCGCCGGCATGCGCATCGCCAGGTTGCACAGGGTTTGCAGGAGAATGGTCGACTTGCCGATGCCCGGGTCACCGCCGATCAGTACGACTGAACCGTCGACCAAGCCACCACCCAGCACCCGATCCAGCTCACTGGACGCGGTGGAAAAACGCGGGATTTCCTCGACACTGACTTCGGCCAGCGTCTTGATCTGCGCCTGTTGCCCGGCCCAGCCGGTACGACCGCTGGGTGCGGCCGCACCACCACTTTCCACCAGGGTTTCGGTCAGGGTATTCCAGGCTCCGCATTCACCACATTGGCCGGCCCACTTGGGAAAGGTCGAGCCGCACTCGGTGCAGCCGTACATGCGCTTGGCCTTGGCCATCTGAACCCCCGAAAAAAAACGCGATGATAGCCCAGTTGGCAAAGTACCGTGCAATGTCCGGATGGCCGCTACCGAATACAGTGGCACGTATTTCCAGTGACAAACATAATAGAGTGATAAGCACTTAACCTTATAAACAACACGGTAATTCCGCATCCATCATCCGAGCAACACTCACGGACAAATATTCTACAAAGCAACCATGATTGTCCAACCTCTACCTAATAACCGCCCATCACTCCTGCTCAAACAGACTATTATTCTTATACAAACCTTAAAAATCGAATTAGCTCATGTACAGTTTTTATCGTCAGTTTACAAAGACCCAACACTTCCATTCAGCGCACAACTATTGGCGCATGTTAAACCTGAACGTTTTTCCCCATTAACAACTTCAACTCGCGCCATCGACTTCACCCCTACCCGTCCAACATGACATGCTATAACGCCAAATAAACCCACACCAAGATCCCAACTCAGCAACCAGAACCCAGGGAAATGGCCCTCGTTCCCGGCGCCCACCTGATGGCACTTTGTAAACTATTTCCCAGCAAGCCGGTCGATAGCTACGCACGCAGCGATCACTCAGGCCAAGCAAGACCCGGTTTGCTGATTTACACTGCGTTCACCAACCTCATCTGTAACAAGGAATAACCCATGGGCGTGATAAGTGAATTCAAGGCCTTCGCGGTCAAAGGGAATGTGGTCGACATGGCCGTCGGTATCATCATCGGCGCCGCGTTCGGCAAGATCGTTACATCGTTCGTCGGTGACGTGGTCATGCCACCCATCGGCCTGCTGATCGGTGGGGTGGACTTCGGGGACCTGGCCATCACCCTGAAGGCGGCGCAGGGCGAAGCCCCGGCCGTGATGCTGGCCTACGGCAAATTCATCCAGAGCATCATCGACTTCGTGATCGTTGCATTCGCCATCTTCATGGGCGTGAAAGCCATCAACCAACTCAAGCGCGAAGAGGCTGCGGCCCCCAGCGCGCCACCGGTTCCGACCCAGGAAGAAGTCCTGCTGAGTGAGATCCGCGACCTGCTCAAGACGCAAAACAACAAGCCCTGAGGGCCAGACCGCGACAACAAACGGCGCCTGGTGGCGCCGTTCTTCCATTACCAGTAATTCTCGACCGCCACCTGACCCGGACGACGACTCAGGCTCAGTTGCATGTCACGCGCTTTGAGCAGTTGACGGGTGTCATCGATCATTTCTGGGTTGCCACACAGCATCACCCGCGAGTGCTCGGCCGTCAGCTCGACGCCCGCCGACCGCTCCAGCTCGCCATTTTCGATCAAGTGGGTAATTCGACCGTTCAGCGCCCCCGGGTGATGCTCGCGGGTCACCGTGGCAATGAACTGCAACTTGTGGGCATATTCCGCCAGGTACTCACGCCCGGCCAACCCCTCGATCAATGCCTGGTACGCCAACTCCCGGGCTTCGCGCACGCTGTACACCAGAATGATCCGCTCGTACCGCTCCCACACCTCGAAGTCCTGCAGGATCGACAGGAAAGGGGCAATCCCCGTGCCCGTGGACAACAACCACAGATCACGCCCGTCGACAAATCGATCCAGGGTCAGGTAGCCAAAGGCTTGACGATCGACCATCAGCGTATCGCCAGCCTCCAGGCGACTAAGCTCGCTGGTGAATTCTCCCCCGGGTACGACGATGGAAAAGAACTCGAGAAACTCGTCATGGGGCGCAGACACCATGGAATACGCACGCCACACGGTACTGCCATCGGCCTTGGTGACGCCCAGGCGGGCAAACTGCCCGGCCCGAAAGCGAAAGCCTGGATCCCGGGTGGCGCGCAGGGTGAACAGACTCGGAGTCAGCGGCTGGACATCAAGCAGGGTCTGGCGGGTGAACTTCTCTTCGCTGGCGGTCATGGGGGGCTCCGTAGGTCTGATGGGCCCAGTGTCCCGCAAAGCCAAGCGCAGGAACACCTTCGAATGGTAGTGGTATTACCCCTCGACCCACGACAAATTAACTAAACAGATAAGTAATAATGCCAAACAATACCGAACAATATCTAACAGAAGAACAACCTCCTATATACCTTGCCCCTTTGTAAAGCCAACGAATCACTCCACATTAAAATTAAGTACAACATGTAAAAAGCCATTGCAAAGCCACCACCTTTAATAACTATTAACTCACCAAGAAAGTGGATCCAATAGCTAAAAAGTCACACCGCAATAGTAGGACATATCCTACACTCACGGCTTGCCGGCAATTGGACGCAATCGGACGCAATCGGCACACATGAAGTGGACACACGGAGAGTAATCAATGGAGATCTGGATAGAAGCGCAGCTCAAGCAATTGACCAGCGCATCAAGCATCGAATCAGCCTACAAGGCCGCACTCAATTTCTTCAACAATCTTGGTTACGAATACTGCTGTTTTTCAATGACTTCTTGCAGCCTGAATCATCGCTCAGCCGCTATAAACCTCAATAATTACCCACACGAATGGAACACACAATACAAACAGAAAAACTACTGCTCGATCGACCCGACAGTCGCTCATTGCAACCACTCGATGCTGCCCGTTCTCTGGGACAGCGCGACTTTTGCAAAAACCCCTGACCTCTGGCAGGCGCTGCTGGATCAAGGCTTGCGCTACGGCTGGTCACAACCTGTGCATGATCTGAACAGCCAGAGCATCGGAATGCTCAGCATGGCCCGCAGTCATCGTAGGCTGAGCGTTTACGAACTCTACGAACACCTCGGCTACGCGACCTTCATCAGCCAAAAACTCTATGCCCTGGCCATCGACAAACTGTCAGGCAGTCATGCCGACAGCGAGACTCAGGTGTATCTGTCGCCACGGGAAATTGAAGTCCTGAAGTGGTCGGCTGACGGCAAGACCGCCTCGGAAGTCGCCATCATTCTCTGCCTGACTGAACGAACGGTGCACTACCACGTCAACAGCGCGATCAAGAAACTGGGAGTGAATAACAAGATCTCCGCCGTGGTACGGGCCACCCGACATCATATGATTTAAACCGCGCCCCACTCCTGACCACTGTCAGGCTCCGGAATCCGCAGAAAAACCTGCGAGTAATCCTGAAGAAAAAAACGTACCATTTGCCCCCCGACTGAGTGGTACCTCCGAAGCCACGCGTGGCTGCCCGCTCAGTCGGTCCCGCCAGCCTTTCGCCCATGCCCATGCACAGCGGCGGGACACCCGTTGATTACCCAGAGCCCCGCCCCATGCCCCTGCTTGAAACGCCCTTCGCCCAACTCGACCTGATTCGCCAGCCGGAACAGCAAAACGAACCGCTGCAAGCCTTCGACGCGGCTGACGAATACTTGCTCAACCACTTGGCCGAACAGCAACCTGCCGCCAACACCCGGGTTCTGGTGCTCAACGACAGTTTTGGTGCACTGGCGGCGAGCCTGGTCGGCAAGGTTTCACTGACCACCAGCGGCGACTCGTTCCTGGCCGCCCAGGCCCTGGAAAAGAACCTGGTACGTAATGGCCAGCCCTTTGATGCCGTCTCGCTGTTACCCGCCAGCGCTCCGCTGGTCGGGCCATTCGACCGGGTCCTGATCCGGGTTCCCAAGACCCTTGCCCTGCTGGAAGAGCAACTGATTCGCCTGCAAGGGCAACTGGCTCCCGGCGCTCAGGTGGTGGCCGCCGCGATGGTCAAGCATCTGCCAAGGGCGGCGGGAGACCTGCTGGAACGTTACATCGGCCCGATGCAGGCCTCCCTTGCTGTCAAGAAAGCGCGCTTGCTGATTGCTACCCCGCAGGCCAGACCTGTTGTGCCATCGCCGTACCCGACGCGCTACACCCTCGACGAACCGGCCATCGAGCTGCTCAACCATGCCAACGTGTTCTGTCGCGAAGGCCT
This sequence comes from Pseudomonas sp. FW300-N1A1, assembly GCF_058789115.1. NCBI lineage: Bacteria > Pseudomonadati > Pseudomonadota > Gammaproteobacteria > Pseudomonadales > Pseudomonadaceae > Pseudomonas > Pseudomonas sp. FW300-N1A1. Next base: position 112,982 of record NZ_JBYTBK010000008.1, read on the forward strand.
GGACATCGGTACGCGGGCGTTTCTCCCCCATTTGCCGAAAAACCTTGGTACCGCGCGGGTCGCCGACCTGGGGTGCGGCAACGGCGTGCTAGCCATCGCCAGCGCCCTGCACAACCCGCAAGCCCGGTACACACTGGTGGACGAGTCGTTCATGGCCGTGCAGTCCGCCGCTGAAAACTGGCAGGCCGCGCTGGGTGACCGCGAGGTAATCGTGCGGGCGGGCGATGGCCTGGAGGGGCAAGAGCCGCAATCGCTGGACGTGGTGTTGTGCAATCCGCCGTTCCACCAGCAGCAGGTAGTGGGCGATTTCCTGGCCTGGCGCATGTTTCAGCAGGCTCGCGAAGCCTTGGTGGTCGGGGGTGCGCTGTACATCGTCGGCAATCGCCACCTGGGTTATCACAGCAAGCTCGCGCGGTTGTTCCGCGGCGTCGAACAAGTCGCGGCCACCCCGAAATTCGTGATCCTCAAGGCCCGCAAGTAACACCTGGCATCCAGGCAAAAAAAACCCTCCAATGGAGGGTTATAAATCCGTGCCGTTAGGCAACGGGATGGGATGTCCGGGTGTTCAGTGAGTGCTCAGGCCTGCGGCATTCATGAACAGGCGCATGAGGCTTGCCACGACAAATAACGCAAGCACACTGCCTGTCCAGATCATTGCCAGCCAGCCGAGCCGCTGCCAGAGCGGCTTCTTTTCCGCCTGTTCGATTTCCTGCAAAGAATGCTTGTCGGCCATAACCGTGCGCCTCGTGTTGAGCGTTCCTGGTGGGCGCCGGCTTGCCGGCGATGGCGTCACGCAGATCGCCTTCGCTGGCAAGCCAACGCCTACAGCGTGTGCGTGACTAGTGATAACCGTCTTCATGGGTCACCTTGCCGCGGAACACGTAGTAGCTCCAGAAGGTATAGCCCAGGATAAACGGAATGATGAACAACGTGCCGACCAGCATGAAACCCTGGCTTTGTGGCGGCGCGGCGGCGTCCCAGATCGAAATCGACGGCGGCACGATGTTCGGCCACAGGCTGATACCCAGGCCGCTGTAGCCGAGGAAGATCAGCACCAGGGTCAGCAGGAACGGCGTGTAGTGGGCATTGCGGGCCACGGCACGCAGTAATCCGTAAAGGGTCACCAGCACCAGGATCGGCACCGGCAGGAACCAGAACAGGTTAGGCAAGGTGAACCAGCGCGCGGCGATCTCGGCATGGGCCAGCGGGGTCCAGATGCTGACGATCCCGATCACCGCCAGCAGCACCAGCGCCAGTGGCCGCGCCAGGTCATGCATCTGCTGCTGCAGTTTGCCTTCGGTCTTCATGATCAGCCAGGTACACCCCAGCAGTGCATACGCCACCACCAGCGCCACGCCGCAGAACAGTGTGAACGGCGTGAGCCAGTCCAGCGTGCCGCCAGCGAACTGCCGATCAACCACCGGGAAACCGTCGATGAATGCACCGAGGGCCACGCCCTGGAAGAAGGTCGCGGTGATCGAGCCACCGATAAATGCCTTGTCCCAGAGATGGCGCTTGTCGTCCTTGGCCTTGAAGCGGAACTCGAAGGCCACGCCCCGGAAAATCAGCCCGACCAGCATCAGGATCAGCGGCAGGTACAACGCCGACAGCACCACCGAATACGCTAGCGGGAAAGCCCCGAACAAGGCCGCCCCGCCCAGCACCAGCCAGGTTTCATTACCGTCCCAGACCGGCGCCACGGTGTTCATCATCACGTCACGGTCGCTCTTGCCCTTGATGAACGGGAAGAGAATCCCGATGCCCAGGTCGAAGCCGTCCATGACCACGTACATCATGATGCCGAAGATGATGATCACGGCCCAGATCAGCGGAAGATCAATACCCATGACTCAATTCCCCTTGTTCAGGCTGTCGCCGCGGTCACTTTCAGCACCACCATCGGCAGCGGAAAGCGGACGGGCCGGTGTGCGATGCTGACCGGGGCCACCGTGGCTCGGTTCGGCACCTTCGTTGAGCTCCGGACCTTTGCGCACCAGGCGCATCATGTAGCCCAGCCCTGCACCAAACAGCGAGAAATACACCACGACAAACAGTGCCAGGGTGATGCTCATTTGCACCACGCTATGGTTGGAGGAGCCATCGGCGGTACGCATCAACCCGTACACCACCCACGGCTGACGACCGATTTCCGTGGTGAACCAGCCCGCGAGAATCGCAATCAGGCCCGAAGGTCCCATCCACAACGTCAGGTACAGGAACGCACGGTTGGAATACAACGTGTCGCGCTTGCGCAGCCACAAGCTCCACAGGCCGGTGAAAATCATCAGCATGCCCAGCCCGACCATGATCCGGAACGACCAGAACACGATGGTCGAGTTCGGCCGGTCTTCAGGCGGGAACTCCTTGAGCGCCGGGACCTGTTTGTCCAGCGAGTGGGTCAGGATCAGGCTGCCCAGGTACGGAATCTCGACCGCGTATTTGGTTCTCTCTTCCTTCATGTCCGGCCAGCCGAACAGGATCAGCGGCGTCGCTTCGTTGCCATGGTTTTCCCAGTGGCCTTCGATCGCCGCGATTTTCGCGGGTTGGTGCTTGAGGGTGTTGAGCCCGTGGAAGTCACCGATCACCGCCTGGATCGGCGCGACGATCAAGGCCATCCACATGGCCATCGACAGCATGGTACGGATCGCCGGGTTATCACGGCCGCGCAACAGGTGCCAGGCAGCTGACGAGCCGACGAAGAACGCCGTCGCGACAAAGGCTGCCGTGGCCATGTGCATCAGGCGATAGGGGAACGAGGGGTTGAATATCACCGCGATCCAGTCCACCGGAATGACCTGGCCGTTGACGATTTCGTAACCCTGCGGGGTTTGCATCCAGCTGTTGGAGGCCAGGATCCAGAAGGTCGAGATCAGCGTGCCGATGGCGACCATGACCGTGGCGAAGAAGTGCAGCTTGCGCCCCACCTTGTTCCAGCCGAACAGCATGACGCCCAGGAAACCAGCCTCCAGGAAGAACGCCGTGAGCACTTCATAGGTCAGCAAGGGGCCGGTGACGGAACCGGCGAAGTCCGAGAAGCGACTCCAGTTGGTGCCAAACTGATAGGCCATGACCAGCCCCGAGACCACCCCCATGCCGAAGTTGACGGCAAAGATCTTCGACCAGAAGTGGTACAGGTCACGGTAGGTGTTGTTGTGGGTTTTCAGCCACAGGCCTTCGAGCACCGCCAGGTAACTCGCCAGGCCGATGGTGATCGCCGGGAACAGGATGTGGAATGAAATGGTGAACGCGAACTGAATTCGGGCGAGATCAAGTGCCTCCAAACCGAACATAAGTCTTCCTCTGTCAGGTATTACGGCTGCAGACACCTGGCCTGCACCCACCGCCCCCACGGATATGGAATGTGGCGAATTCAAATTCGTTCTTTTTATACACGCATCACAACGCAGGGAGTCTGGCCATCTGGCCGTCAGAACAAATCCGCCAAGGGCTTTGATCTGGATCAAGTAACGATGAAAGAGTAGTCCCATTTTCGCGGCTGACGCGTGTGGTCTTTTGCCGCGTGACAGGTTGCCTCAGTGCTGTCCTTTCGACGACAGACGGGCTCCAGGTCAATCACCGCAACCATTAGTTACAACTTGACGATCGCCTCGGCGCTTCCCGCTCGGATCTGCCTGCCAATGCCCGGCCCAGAGCCTTAACGGTATCGGTCAGGCCTGCAAGTCCACTGCCACCTTCGCCCTGACACCCTTGCCGCACACCTGCTCGACCAGCATCAGGGCAAACGCCAGGGCCGCGCCTGAACCCTGGGCCGTGATGCAGTTGCCATCGACCACCACCGGTTGATCAATGAAGGTGCAGCCGGACAACTGCTGGCTGACGGTGGGGAGGCAGGTCATGCGCCGCTGTCTCAGTACGCCAAAGGCCTGCAAAGCCAATGCAGGCGACTCGGCGATGGCGGCGAACCAGCGCCCGGCGGCGGACTGGTCCTGGAGCAGTTGCTGCAAGGGTTGATGGGCCGCCAGGTGCTGGGCACCCACGACACCGCCGGGCAGGACAATCAGGTCGAACGGTTGTGCCAGCACATCCACCAGCATCGCATCGGCGGTCAAGCGAGTACCTCGGGCACAGGTCAGCATGCGCCGTGCCTCGATGCTGGCCACCACCACTTCGACTTTCGCCCGGCGCAACACATCAATCAGGGTGACGGTTTGCAGGTCGTCGATACCTTCGGCAAGGGTAATCAGGGCTCTAAAGGTCATGATCTGCATCCACAGGGTGATCTTTAAAGCGTAGTCAGCTTTGTCGACCGCTGTTCGGTCAATGTCCTGACCCGCTGCCGTCTATTTGATGTACAGCTGGGTCGACAGGCTCTGGCCCGGTGCATTGATCGAGGTATTGCGGAAGGTGAACGTACCTCGCTGCTTGCCAGCCAGGTCAAAAATGTACAGGTAACCGACGATCTTGCTGACCATGCCGGAGCACTCGGTCAGGTTGCCATTATCGTAGGCGCACACCCGGGTACGTACGCCGTCGATGTCAGCGCCATCCAGCCCGGCCTGGGGCGAACGACCATAACCGACTTCCAGTACATAGAGCTTGATGTTGGGGCCCTGGTGATCGCACTTCGTTTGCGCCTGCCCCTGGGCAATGTCTTCAAGGCCACAGGACTGCGACTGGACCTTGAGCACCTTGATTTCGGTCAGCGGTGGTGCCGACGCCGCCGTGGCGGCTTGCGCTCCCAACAACAAGGCGCCAAACACGCCAAATACCCGAACGACCTTGCTCTTGATAGACGACATAACCACTCCCGAAGCCAGCGCGCAGTATGCCCCACTCCCCCCGACTGCAAAACTTCGACGACGAGCGCTGCCATTAAGCAGCCATTGCCCCACGCTGCTGGTATGATGCGCGGCTTTTTCCGACCTAGACAAAATTCCCAGGCGCCTTCAGCGGCCTGTGCTTTGCTGTTCAGGTCGATACATTCACGGCGCAAGACGCGCCACGGGGAGCAGGCATGCTGGAAAGGCTGTTTCAACTCAAGGCACACAACACCAACGTGCGTACCGAGATTCTTGCCGGTATCACGACCTTCCTGGCCATGGCCTACATTCTGTTCGTCAACCCGAGCATTCTCGGCGAGACCGGCATGGACAAGGGCGCGGTGTTTGTCGCGACCTGCCTGGCAGCCGCCATCGGCTCCACCGTCATGGGCCTGATCGCCAACTACCCGATTGCGCTAGCACCGGGCATGGGACTGAACGCGTTCTTCACCTACACCGTCGTGCTGCACATGGGCCACACCTGGCAAGTGGCACTGGGCGCGGTGTTCATTTCCGCGGTGCTGTTCTTCCTGTTGTCGATCTTCCGCATCCGTGAATGGATCATCAACAGCATCCCGCTGCCACTGCGCTCGGCGATTGCCGCCGGTATCGGTCTGTTCCTGGCCCTGATCGCCCTGCACAACGCCGGTATCGTGGTCAGCAACCCGGCCACCATGGTCGGCCTGGGTGACCTGAAACAACCGGCACCGATCCTGGCGACCCTGGGCTTTGCGATGATCGTCGCCCTTGAGGCACTGAAAGTGCGTGGCGCGGTGCTGATCGGCATCCTGACCGTCACCATCGCCTCCATTGCCCTGGGCTTCACCCCGTTCGGTGGCGTGATGTCGATGCCGCCTTCGCTGGCGCCGACCTTCCTGCAACTGGACATCATGGGCGCACTGGACATTGGCCTTGTCAGCGTAATTTTCGCCTTTCTGTTCGTCGACCTGTTCGATAACTCCGGCACCCTGATCGGTGTCGCCAAGCGCGCCGGCCTGATGGGCAAGGACGGCCACATGCCGAAAATGGGCCGTGCGCTGATCGCCGACAGTACCGCCGCCATGGCCGGTTCGCTGCTGGGTACCTCGACCACCACCAGTTACATCGAATCGGCAGCGGGTGTCAGCGCCGGCGGCCGTACCGGCCTGACGGCCGTCGTGGTCGCCATCCTGTTCTTGCTGGCCCTGTTCTTCGCCCCGCTGGCCGGCAGCGTGCCAGCCTTCGCCACGGCACCGGCCCTGCTGTTCGTCGCCGTGCTGATGACCTCGGGCCTGGCGGAAATAGACTGGGACGACATCACCGTTGCCGCACCGGTGGTCATTACCGCCCTGGCGATGCCGTTCACCTACTCCATTGCCAACGGCATTGCGTTCGGCTTTATCTCCTGGACCGCGATCAAGCTGCTCTCCGGTCGTGGCCGTGAGCTGAACTCGGCGCTGGTGATTCTGTCGATTCTGTTTGTGATCAAGTTGGGTTGGTTCAACGCATGACATTCGATTCCCAGGCCTACGCCGCTCAGCTCCAGGACAAGGTCACGCGCTTGCGTGACCTGCTGGCGCCGTTCGATGCACCAGAACCTGCAGTGTTCGACTCGCCGCTGGCCAACTTTCGCCTGCGTGCCGAGTTCCGCCTGTGGCGCGAAGCCGGCGAGCGGCACTACGCGATGTTTTCCCAGGAAGACAAACGCACGCCGATCCTGATCGAAGCGTTCCCGATCGCCAGTCTGCGCATCAATGAGTTGATGCCACAGCTCAAGGCAGCCTGGCAAGCCAGCGCGGCCCTGAGCCACAAGCTGTTCCAGGTGGAGTTCCTGACCACCCTGGCGGGCGACGCGATGATCACCCTGTGTTATCACCGCCCGCTGGACGAGCACTGGCACGCGGCGGCCAGCAAACTGGCCACGGACCTCAACGTCAGCGTGATCGGTCGCTCCAAGGGCAAGCGTGAAGTGATCGGCCATGATTACGTGGTTGAACAACTTGAAGTCGGCGGTCGTACCTTCAGCTATCGCCAACCGGAAGGTGCGTTCACCCAACCGAATGGCACGGTGAACCAGAAGATGCTCAACTGGGCGTACGATGCCTTGGGCCCGCGCGCTGATGATTTGCTCGAGCTGTATTGCGGCAATGGCAACTTCACCCTGCCCCTGGCCACGCGCGTGCGCAAGGTACTGGCCACCGAAATCAGCAAGACCTCGGTGAATGCCGCGCTCAGCAACCTCAGCGAAAACGCTGTGGATAACGTCACGCTGGTACGCTTGTCTGCCGAGGAACTGACCGAAGCCCTCAATGAAGTGCGGCCGTTTCGTCGCCTGCATGGCATTGATCTGAAGAGCTACGCGTTCGGCAGCGTGTTCGTCGACCCGCCGCGCGCCGGCATGGACCCGGACACCTGCGAGCTGACCCGACGCTTCGAGAACATCCTGTACATCTCGTGCAACCCGGAAACGTTGGCCGCCAACATCGCCCAACTGCACGACACTCACCGCATCACCCGCTGTGCAATGTTCGATCAGTTCCCATGGACCCACCACATGGAATCCGGGGTCTTGCTGACCCGCCGCTGATTGAGTTTACCCCTCACAAAACAGCCGTCTTGATGACGGCTTTTTTGTCGGCGATCACAATGCACTATCGACTTTTCGCGGGCGACCGCCCTTCCTGCCGTTGGCGCGGGCAGCCTGTGCCTTGGCGACACTGCTCTGGCGACCGTTGCGGCTGGCAATCACCGTGGCCGCCAGGTCCATCAACGGTTTGCTTGCCAGGATCATCCCGACAATGGAGATCTGCAGGTCCCTGCCTTCATGGCAGAGCGCAGCACCTGCAAAACCCACCTTCAATTGCCCAAAATCAGTGGCATCAAAGCCATCGAATTCCGGGTAATTCTTCACGGGCAGCAACACCGCGCTGCCATCCGCGAAGCTGATCGACAGACTCGCCCCGTCGACACTCACAGCAATCGCGTTCACCCCGCTGCGATGCGCCACACCCCGCTCAATGGCGTCATCCAGAGCAGCCTCCGTCAGCGGCCGATCGGGCTGGGTCTTTGCCTGTATCGTTCTCATAGTGCTATCTCCACACATTCAGGTGCGCCTATCAGCTGCATCAAGGTTTTATTGTCCTCGACCGCATAACGAGCCGTGGCAATCCGGTAAATCACGCTGGTATCCCTGTTCATCACCACCACTTCATTCGCCTGCCAATCCCATAACTGATTGCCCAGGCAGGTTGTTTGCAACTTCAGCCACCAGATGCTCCGGGCACGACGCAAGTGCGCGGGCTGCTTGAGTGCCAGTCGCAGCCCCTCCAGAACCGCCAGTGGTGGACGGCGTGATAGTGGAATGACATCCCACAACTCCACGCCGTTATGCCAAAAGCAGAAGACGAATCGTGCGCTCCATGTACCCGCATCGACATGCACGTGCGGTGGACAGTGCTCGTCACGCAACATGATCACCAGCGAAAGCCCTTTGTAGCTGCATACTTTCATGCTAACCCATCCGTTAGGTTATTGAGGTCGGGAGACCTGACATTCCATTGAGAATCCGACAGTCGGCAAACTGCATGCCATCGGCAACTGCCTCTCAGGCTAGTTCTGGAAAACACCGGACACCTGCCATTTACCGAGGTAATGGGTAAGAAATCCTTTCTTTACCCTCCCGCCAACGGCCAACACCGCAGTGACCTGTCCGATCAGCGAACACATATTGCGAGCGAACAAGTCCTACCGCTGAACGTCAATTGTAAAAATTAACCAAACGGTACATTTTATCTCCACAGGCCGGTCCACCACTGACCGATGCCAACAATAACAATGGAGATACCCCCCATGCCCCCGATCATCCTGGTGCTGAACGGCCCTAACCTGAACCTGCTCGGCACTCGTGAGCCGGCGACTTATGGCCACGAAACCCTGGCCGATATCTCGGCCCTGTGCGGACGCGCCGCCGAAGAGTTCGGCCTGAAAGTGGAGTTTCGCCAGACCAACCATGAAGGCGAGTTGCTGGACTGGATTCACTCGGCCCGTGGTCGTTGCGCCGGGATCGTGATCAACCCGGCCGCCTGGACGCACACCTCGGTGGCGATCCGTGATGCCCTGATCGCCAGCGATCTACCGGTGATCGAAGTGCATTTGTCCAACGTCCATGCGCGGGAACCCTTTCGTCATCACTCCTTTGTTTCCGCCATTGCGACCGCCGTGCTGTGCGGGTTTGGCAGCCACGGCTATCGTCTGGCACTGGAGCACTTCAGTCAGCGCTTGCAGGGGTAATCGACATGACACAGAACACAGGCGTACTCGCCGGACTGATAGGCGCTGGCATCCAGGCCTCCCGAACTCCCGCGCTGCATGAGCACGAGGGCGATGCCCAGGGCATGCGCTATGTCTATCGGTTGATCGACCTCGATCAGTTGCACCTCGACAGCTCGGCACTGCCGGATCTGCTGATGGCCGCTGAGCGCATGAACTTCACTGGTTTGAACATCACGTTTCCGTGCAAGCAGGCAATCATCCCGCTGCTCGACGAACTCTCGCCCGAAGCCCAGGGCATCGGCGCGGTGAACACCGTGGTGCTCAAGGATGGCAAGCGTATCGGCCACAACACCGACTGCCTGGGGTTTGCCGAAGGTTTTCGCCGGGGCCTGGAAGGCGTGGCTCGCGAGCGCGTGGTGCAAATGGGGGCTGGTGGTGCCGGGGCAGCAGTGGCTCATGCCCTGCTGAGTGAAGGCGTCCGCCAGCTGAGTATTTTCGACGTGGACCAAGATCGCGCGCGCAGCCTGGCGCAGAACCTCAATCAACATTTCGGCAGGGACCGGGCCTGCGCCGGTCATGACCTGCCAAGCGCGATGGCACAAGCCGATGGCCTGGTGAACACCACCCCAATGGGCATGGCCAAGCTGCCTGGCATGCCGGTGCCGGCGGCACTGTTGCGCACGCCCTTGTGGGTCGCGGAGATTGTTTACTTTCCACTGGAAACGGAACTGCTACGCACCGCCCGCAGCCTGGGGTGCCGGACACTCGATGGCGGCAACATGGCGGTATTTCAAGCCGTGAAGGCCTTTGAGTTGTTCAGCGGCGTCGTGCCGGACACCCAGCGAATGCTCGCGCACTTTCACGGTATGACGGGGTAAGCCACTGCGCAGGCAAGCATGGCGAGAGGGCCCGCCCCTCGCCACGGGTCAGGCCTGCAAATAGCGCAGGACCGATTCGCAGATCATTTCCCGATGACGCTGCTTGATGGCTTCATTGGGCAGGTCGACCTGGAAAAGCTCACCGAAGGTATGGCGGTTCGATACCCGGTAGAAACAGAACGAACTGATCAGCAAGTGAACATCCAACGCATTCAACCCGCTGCGAAACACGCCCTCTTCAGCACCGCGACGCAAAATCACGCCCAGCGAATCGAGGATGGTGGTGTTCATCGCCTTGATCACTTGGGACTGCTTCACGTACTCGGCGTTGTGAATGTTCTCGATGCAGACGATGCGCACAAAGTCGACATTGCGGTCATGGTGATCGAAGGTGAACTCCACCAGCCGCCGGATCGCGTCGCGCGGGGCAAGCTCGGCCAGGTGCAGGCGGCTTTCGGTGCGGCGGATATCGCCGTACAGCTTCTCCAGCACTTCAACGTAGAGCTGTTCCTTGCTCCCGAAGTAGTAATAGATCATGCGTTTGGAGGTATGAATTCGCTCGGCGATGGCGTCCACGCGCGCGCCGGACAACCCCTGCTGAACGAACTCGACAATGGCTTCTTGAAGAATATTCTCGCGAGTTTTTTCCGGGTTGTTCTTGCGACTCTTGCGCGGCTCGACCACGGACAGGTCGGGCGCGACGGTAAGGTCTGTGGTCATTCTCATTCCGGGCTCATGGCCATCACTGCACAGACTGGCGATTATGGGCCGCACGATGCAGTGAAGGAAGCTCCGTCACGGCCACGTGCTGCCACGCTTACGATTTTCCTACAACTTGGCCTGGCGAGCGGCACCGCTGCGTGACTTCGCCATCGCCGCCAGACGTACCGCGACATTGGCCGCGCCGTATCCTGCGTAGCCGTTTTTGCGCTGGATGATTTCGAAGAAAAACCGCCCTTCAAAAGGCTCGGTGTAGACGTGGAACAGCTCACCACCCTGAGCGTCGCGGTCGTACAGCACATTGAAGTAGGCCAGCTCACTGAGAAACTCATCGTCGAAGTCAAAGCGTGCCGCGAGATCGTCGTAATAGTTGAGCGGGATATCCAGCAGCGGTACGCCGGCCTGTTTGGCGCGGCTGACTTCGGCAAAGATATCGTCGCAATCAAAGGCAATGTGGTGCACACCCGACCCGCGATAACTGGACAACGCGTGCGAAATGGCGGTGTTGCGATTCTCGGAAATGTTCAATGGCAAACGGATCGAACTGCAACGGCTACGTAGCGCACGGCTTTTCACCAGGCCATAGGGGTCAGGCAGCACCACCTCATCGTCCGCTTCAAAGTCCAGCAGGCTTTTGTAGAACAGCACCCAGGTGTCGAGGCTGTCCGCCGGCAGGGCCATGGCCATATGGTCGATCCGCTTGAGCCCGCCACCGGCGCTTGCCGTTGCTTGCAACCGGAAGTCAGTGCTGTAGACATCGGCGTGTTCATCCACCAGGTAAATCAGGCTGCCATCCGGCGCCCGCACGGCCGCCAACTCCAGTTCGTTGGGACCGACCAGCCCGCGATACGGCTGCCCTTTGTAGGCCACCGCCCGGGCCAGCGCACTGGCACTGTCCTTGACCCGCACCGCCGTCGCGCACAGTGAAGGCCCGTGTGCCTCGAAAAAACTGTGGGCGAATGAATAGGGCTCGGAGTTGAGGATCAGGTTGATCGCCCCCTGACGCAAGAGCGTGACGCTCTTGGAGCGATGCTGCCCGGCTTTGACGAAGCCCAGTCGCTCAAGCCAATGGGTGAGTTTGGCCCCCAGGGTTTCGTCCACCGCGAACTCCAGAAACTCGATCCCGTCGTATTCACTGGCGGCCGGTGTATCGAACAGCAACTGCGGGGTGAGTGCTGGCGTGGCTAACTGTTGCAGGCGCGCACGGGTCTTCTCCTCCAGGTACAGCAAGGAACGCAAGCCATCGGCGGCGTTGGCCCGGGGTGGCGCGGCGCGAAAGCCGTCGTTGAAGACTTCCAGCGACAGAGGCCCGGTGTAGCCACTCTGGATAATCGGTGCGAGGAACCCCGGCAAGTCGAACTCGCCCTGCCCGGGGAAGCAGCGAAAATGCCGGCTCCACTCCAGCACATCCATGGCCAGGATCGGAGCGTCGGCCATTTGCACAAAGAAAATCTTCTCGCCAGGAATGTCCGCGATCGCCCGGGGATCGCCCTTGAGCGACAGGGTATGAAAGCTGTCCAGCAGGACACCAAGGCTCGGGTGGTCAGCCTGGCGCACAATGTTCCAGACCTGCTGGTAGCTGTTCACATGCCGGCCCCAGGCCAGTGCTTCGAAGCCGATTCGCAAGCCTCTTGCTCCAGCGCGCTCGGCCAGCTGGCGCAGGTCATCTATCAGGATCTGTTCATCGCCAAGGCTGTCGGGTGAAACATTGCTGCACACCAGCACCAGATCGGTGCCCAACTCCTGCATCAGGTCGAACTTGCGCTCGGCACGCTCCAGGTTGCGTGACAAACGATCACGGCGGCAGCCCTCGAAATCACGGAAGGGCTGGAACAAGGTGATGGCAATGCCGAGGTCAGCACACAGCTGCCTGATTTCCCGCGGGCTGCCGTCGTAGTACAGCAGATCGTTCTCGAAAATCTCCACCCCGTCGAAACCGGCGGCGGCAATGGCTTCGAGCTTTTCCGGCAGGGTACCGCTCAAGGAAACGGTGGCAATGGAACGCTGCATGCTTGAACTCCCGAAGGAAGGGGCTGATCGTATTGAGGCTGCGTCTTTTATCGGCGCTTCAGGTGAAGGGAAGTATTGGGCTGGCGTGTTGATTGAGCAATTCAATATGTACCAACCAGTTAGTTTAACGTGCGATTATCGAACACAATGGCAGTTGGCGAATTGACGATTTTTCGCTCACTGCGCACCATCGACAGCACATTGAGTCCGGTCGTGAACCACCGGTCGCGATGGCCAAAGACCCAGAACACACCATAAGAATTTCAAAAATCGGGTACACGCTCATGCTCGCATTCAACGCCTTGCCCCCTGCTGCTCCCCTCCATTCCCCGTGCCTGGTACCCCACCAGCAGCCGCCATCGAACCCTGCTGGCGCCTGCAGCCGACCCCGGTTCGCACGCTGAGCCCAAGGCTCACTCTGAGTCATGAACACTACTCAGCCGATCGATCACGCCACGTGCCACGGCACGCAGGCCGACGATTGATCACGCGCCCTTGAAGTCCCGACGAGCCTTGCTTGTCAGTCATTGAACGGATGGCACACATGATTCCTTCTCAAAGTTCCCGCATGGCCCCGGGCCTGGGCGGCGCCACCGCCGGTATCGGCGACAAGATCCGCGGTGCGATGGCCGTCGGCAAAACACGCTGGAGCATGCTCGCGCTGGTGTTTTTCGCCACCACCCTGAACTACATCGACCGTGCCGCGCTGGGCGTCATGCAGCCGATCCTGGCCAAGGAAATGAGCTGGACGGCGATGGACTACGCCAACATCAACTTCTGGTTCCAGGTGGGCTACGCCATCGGCTTTGTGCTGCAAGGCCGCTTGATCGACCGGGTCGGCGTCAAGCGCGTGTTCTTCTGCGCGGTGTTGCTCTGGAGCCTGGCCACGGGGGCCCATGGCCTGGCGACGTCGGCCGTGGGGTTCATGGTCTGTCGCTTTATCCTGGGATTGACCGAGGCGGCCAACTACCCGGCCTGCGTGAAAACCACGCGCTTGTGGTTCCCCGCTGGCGAACGCGCCGTAGCCACCGGCATCTTCAACGCCGGCACCAACGTTGGCGCCATGTTCACCCCCATGCTGCTGCCATTGATCCTCCACGTCTGGGGCTGGCAGGCGGCGTTCCTGTGCATGTCGGCCTTGGGCGGGATCTGGCTGGTGTTCTGGGGCCTGAAGTACTTCAACCCGGAAGATCACCCGAGCGTAAAACCCTCTGAACTGGCCTACATCCAGAACGAAGTCGAACCGGAGCAAATCCGCGTCCCGTTCTCTCGCATCCTGCGCATGCGCGGCACCTGGGCCTTCGCCCTCGCCTACTCGATGACCGCTCCAGTGTTCTGGTTCTACCTGTACTGGCTACCACCATTCCTCAACCAGCAATACAACCTGGGGATCAACGTCACGCAAATGGGCATTCCGCTGATCGTCATCTACCTGACCGCCGACTTCGGCAGCGTGGGCGGCGGCATCCTGTCATCGTTCCTGATCGGTCGCGGGATCAACCCGATCAAGGCGCGCCTGATGTCGATGTTCCTGTTCGCCTGCTGCATCATCGGCGTGATCATGGCAGCCGGCTCCAGCCATCTGTGGGTCGCGGTGTTTGCCATTTCCCTGGCCATCGGCGCGCACCAGGCCTGGACCGCCAACATCTGGAGCCTGGTGATGGACTACACGCCCAAGCACATGATGAGTACAGTGTTCGGTTTTGGCGGCATGTGCGCCGCCATCGGCGGGATGTTCATGACCCAACTGGTCGGGCACATTCTGACCGTCACGCACAACAACTACACCGTGCTCTTCACCATGATCCCGGCGATGTACTTCATCGCGCTGCTCTGGATGTACTTCATGGCACCGCGCAAGATCCCCGACCTGCAAGACTGAAACCCCTTCGCGCAGGCCTGATCCTGGCCTGCGCACCTCCCCGCTCATTGACGCCGCTGTTGCCATGCCGCCGCCAAGCCACTCAGGCAAATGACCGTGATGCCCATCACCGTGGTCAGGCTTGGCGTGTGGGCAAACAGCAGCCAGCCGAGCAGCCCGGCGAACACGATCTGACAGTAGCCAAAGGGTGCCAGCAACGCGGGTGCCGCATAGCGGAACGCCTGGGTCAGAAACAGATGCGCCGTCATCCCGCAACCGCCCAGCGCCAACATCAGCAGGCCATGGGTAACGCTCGGCACGTGCCAGAACATCGGCACCAGTGCACTCATCACCAGGGTATTGCACAACCCGGCGAAAAAGTTACTGGTGGTGGGGCTGTCGACCTCACTGAGCTTGCGCGTCAACAACTGATAGAAGCAGAAGAACAGCGCCGAGCCCAATGGCAGCGCCGCCGCCAGCGTGAACAGTTCACCGCCCGGGTGAACGATGATCAACACCCCGCCAAACCCGCAGATCACGGCCAGCCATTGCCCACGCGTGACCCGCTCGCCCAGCAGCGGCACCGACAACGCCGTCACCAGCACCGGTGCGAGGAAGTTGACCGCCGTCGCTTCCGCCAGCGGGATATACAACAACCCCGTGGTGAACAGCAGGCTGGTGCCCAGCAAGCACAACGCCCGCAACAATTGCAGGAGCGGACGTCGTGTACGCAGGACGCGCAACCCGGACTGTGGCAGAAAAATCCCGGCCATCAGCAGGGTATGGACCACATAGCGCGCCCACACCACCATCACCACCGGGTAGAAACCCGACAGGTACTTCGACAACGCGTCATGGGTGGAGAACAGGAAGGTCGCGACAACGATCAGCAGGATGCCCTTGAAGGGGTGGTTGATACCGGACAGGGGTGAACTCACCGTACAGCCTCACGTGATGACGGGCAGAACCTCGAATTCGAACAATTTAGAACTCGATTCCATTTTTTCACACAGACATAAGCCGATAGTGTTCGAACAGCGCACAGCTTTCGAGGCCAGGTGTTTTTAAAGCCTGCTACGGTCTGTAATGACTCAGTTGAACAGCTCCGATGCCTGACTGGCGACCGACAGTTCCTCGGAGAACTGCAACAGCAGCGGCGCCAGTTGGTGCAGGCGCGGCTCGGTCAGTCGCGCGCTTGGCCCGGCCACACTGAGCACACCGACCACCCGCCCATTCAATGGATGGCGCACCACCGCGGCAATGGCCGATGTGCCGACCGCCGAGCTTTCCTGGACCCAGGCATAACCGTGCTCGCGCGCCAGACGCAGGCGTTCGAGCAGTTCGATGCTGGAACGAGGGGCATTCGGCCCTGGCTCATGCACCACGGCCGAGACCTGGCGTTCCACCAGCGACAAGGCCTCGGCATCGCTCAGGCAGGCCAGCCACGCATGCCCCGACGCGGTACAGGACAGCGGCGCCTCGCGCCCCATGTCCGGGTCATAACGCAAACCGGAACGTGCCCCCTGCGACTTGGCAATCCAGGTCTGGCGTTCGCCTTCGATCACGCCCAGGCGCACCAGCTCGCCGGTTTCCTGGGCCAGGCGATCCAGCACCGGCTGCACGATATCCGCGCCGCTGCACGACAGGTAGCGAAAGCCCATGGCAACCAACCGGGTCGATAGCTGATAGCGCAGGTTATCCGGGTTCTGCCGTACATACCCCAGGCGAATCAGTTCGGCGAGCAAACGGTGCGTCGCGCTTTTCGGGATACCCAGCTGCTCGGCCAGCACCTGCATCGGCAGGCCTCGCGGCTCACCGGTCAGGTTTTCCAGGACATTGAAGACGCGCTCAATCTGACTGCCGGCCATGGTTGGATTCCAAAGGACATTTGGTCGATTCTAAAAGACAAACGATTCAACGCAAAATCTGGAATCGGTCGCGCGCCACAGACGTTTAACGCGCTTTTACACATTTTCGCCCAAGCAGTTCGCCACAACTGGTATCCATGCAGGAGGCAATGAATGCCGCTCAACCCACAAGGAACGTCAACATGCTATGGAATAAAGCCCGTCCCAGCGACAATGTGAAAGACACTCGCAAGCACACGACCAACCGCGTCACCACCGGCAAGGCACTCGGCGTCACACTCGGCGCGGCCGCATTGGCGGGTGTGATCGCGCTGACCCGCCCGACACCTCCGCTGGAAATTGACTACAGCATTGATCCACTGCCTCCCGCCAGCATCACGGCATTGAGCGAGGACACAGAGCTGGCATTTGTCCGCGCCGTACTCGGGGATACCGAAGACACCTGGAAGCAGGTTTTTCGCTCACTCGAGCGCCAGTACCCGGAACCCGTGCTGACCCTTTTCGAGCAGGGCGTGGCATCAGCCTGCGGGTATGCGTCCTCGGCCATCGGGCCGTTCTATTGCTCGGAGAACCAGCAGCTTTATCTCGACCTGGGTTTTTTCCGGCAGATGTCACAACGGTTTTCGGTGGAAGGCGATTTCGCCCGGGCCTACGTGATCGCCCATGAAGTCGGCCACCATGTGCAAACCCAGCTGGGCTTATCCCTGCCCTTCGAGGACGCACTGAACGCAGGCCGACCCACGGCCGGCGAAGACGGGCTCGAGGTCCGCTCGGAGTTGCAAGCCGATTGCCTGGCGGGGGTCTGGGCGCACCATGCACAACAGCGCCTGAACTGGCTGGAGCCAGGCGATCTGGAAGGCGCCTTGCAGGCGGCCGCGGTGTTCGGAGACGATTACCGACGGGGGAACCAAACGGCCAGCGTGATGCCTGAGACCTTCACTCATGGCACGTCGGCGCAGCGCGCTCGCTGGTTCCAGGCCGGTTTCGACGGGGGGCGGGTCGAGCAGTGCGACACCTTCAGCGCCACGCAACTGTAGTCCGGCAACGTCAGTCGTCGAGTAGCATATGCCTTTCGTCTGACGACCGGACTGGCGTCTACCCCACTCAGCATCAACACTCATCACCACGCTCAAACAGAGGATTCCCACATGCTATGGAAAAAAGGCCGCCGCAGTGACAACGTGGTCGATGCACGCGGAGAAGATGCTGGCGGTGGTGGCGGTGGGATGCGCTTTGGTGGCGGCAAGGGATTGAGCCTGACGGCCATCCTGTTGATCGTGGGCATCGGCTGGATTACCGGGCAGGATCCACTGCAGATTCTTGGCCAACTGACCGGACAGATGGATCAGCAGTCGGCCCCGGCCACCACGCAAACCCGCAAGACGCCGCCGGCCAATGACGAACAGGCAGAGTTCGTGGCCCGGATCCTCGGCGACACCGAAGACACCTGGGGCCAGATCTTTCAGCAGGCCGGGCGTCAATATGCGGCGCCCAAGTTGATGCTGTTCAGCGGCCGGGTCAACTCGGCCTGCGGTGGCGCGTCATCGGCGACCGGTCCGTTCTATTGCCCGGCCGATCAGCGGGTGTACCTGGACATGAGTTTCTTCCAGGAGATGTCTCAGCGTTTTAACGCCGCCGGTGATTTTGCCCAGGCGTATGTCATCGCCCACGAAGTCGGTCACCACGTACAGACCCTGCTCGGCGTCTCCGCCAAGATCCAGGCGGCTCGTCAGCAGGGCCAGCGCATGGAGGGCGATGGTGGCTTGCTGGTACGCCAGGAGTTGCAGGCCGACTGCCTGGCGGGGGTCTGGGCTCACAATGCCCAACAACGCTTGAACTGGCTGGAACCCGGGGATATCGAAGAAGCCCTGAACGCCGCCAACGCCATCGGTGACGACCGCTTGCAGCAGCAGGGTCAGGGCCGCGTCGTGCCCGACTCCTTCACCCATGGATCCTCAGCGCAGCGGGTACGCTGGTTCAAGACCGGTTTCGCCCAAGGCCAGATCGGCCAATGCGACACCTTCGCCTCGAAGAGCCTCTGACGGCATACACCCAGGGCGGGGAAACCCACCTCGCCCAATGGGTCGCCGGGGATGTTTCGCGGGTAAACAACGTCGTGCTGGAGGGCGTCGTCCCTCAGGCGAACAGCATCTGCCGCAACGCCACACAATCGGACGCATGCCAGTCCGTCAACTCGGGCCACGGATTGTCCGGCAGATTCACCAGCACCGTTCGCGTGCCCGCGGCGCGACCGCAATCCAGGTCGAAACGGTAGTCCCCCACCATCACCATCTCGCTCGGTGCGACATCCCAGGCCTCGGCCAGCTTCAGCAAGCCACCGGGATGGGGCTTTGGGGGGGCCTCGTCACGGCCTAGCACGTCCTCGACGGCAAAGCAGTCAGCCAGACCAATCGCCTCCAGCGTGACATGGGCCAGTTCCCGCGCATTACGCGTCAGGATCCCCAGGCGATAACCGCGCCCTGCCAGCTCCCGCACCAGCTCAACCGCCCCGGGTGCCGGTCTTGAGCCCAGCGCCAGATCCCGCTCGTGTTCCAGCAACCAGGCATGCTTGGCAGCCGCCTCATCGGCCGGCAGTGCGGCGAGGTGGGTCAGGATGTCGTGGTCTGCAGGAATCGCCAGGGCCTGGCGAATCGCTGCAAAGTCATGCACGGCAACCGTCAGGGTGCCGTCCATGTCGAACACCCAGTGCTGCACGCAGGACAGGCTCATGCCCAATCCTTGCGATGACGAATCAGACCTTCCTGGGTCACCGACGCCACCAGCTTGCCCGCACGGTTGTAAACGCTGCCACGGGAGAAACCACGCGAGTTGCCGGCCCATGGGCTGTCCATGGCATAGAGCAGCCAATCATCGGCGCGCAGGTCGGCGTGGAACCACAGGGCGTGATCCAGGCTGGCGACCTGCATGTCTTTCTGCCAGACCGACTTGCCATGCGGCAACATCGACGTGGTCAGCAACCCGAAGTCCGAGGCGTAGGCCAGCAGATACTTGTGCAGGGCCGGCGAGTCGGCCAAGGTGCCATCGGCGCGGAACCAGACATATTTGATCGGGTCGGCCGCTTGCGGGTTGTACGGGTCTTTTTCAGTGACCGGGCGCACCTCGATCGGCTTGGGGCACAACAGTTTCTCGCGCATGTGCTCCGGGATCAGGTGCGCGCGCTGCTGGGTGATTTCCAGTTCCGAGGGCAGGTTTTCCGGACCCACCACCTGTGGCATTACGGTCTGGTGATCGAAGCCTTCTTCGTCGTACTGGAATGATGCACTGCAGGTGAAGATCGGATTGCCTTTCTGAATGGCGGTCACGCGGCGCGTGCTGAAACTGCCGCCATCACGCACCCGGTCCACCTGGTAGACCACCGGCAGTCCGGCATCGCCCGGGCGCAGAAAATAGCCGTGCAGCGAATGCACGTGACGTGCTTCCTCGACCGTCTGGCTGGCCGCCGAAAGGGACTGGCCCAGCACCTGGCCGCCGAACAGCTGACGAAATCCCAAGTCCTGGCTACGACCGCGAAACAGGTTTTCTTCGATCGGCTCCAGGGTCAGCAAGTCGACCAGATCATCCAACACATGGCTCATTCAGACTCTCCTCACACAGAGCAATGCCGCGCAGTCTTGGCTGCGTCGGTCAATTCAGACGTTGGCCCGGGCCAACTGATGGACACATTGTAAACATCCCGGCCAGCTTAGCCATGCAAGGTTTCCAACCATTGCTCGCGACTGATGCGGTACAGCACGTGGCGGCGCAACGGATGATCGGGCTCAAGCCTGGGGTGCTCGAAATCCCCCGCCGGGTCGTGATGCATGCCAATGGCCTGCATGACTTTCTGCGACGGCAAATTGGTCTCCGTGGTAAAGGCCACCACCTCCTCCAGGGGCAAACGGTCAAAGCCGCAGCGCAGAGCGGTCCAGGCCGCCTCACTGGCGTAGCCCAGGCCCCAATGCTCACGCGCCAGGCGCCAGCCGATTTCGGTCGCGGGGGTGAAGGAGGCCTCGAACCCGACCACGCCCAAACCGGTAAAACCGATGAACGTCCCCGTGTCCTTGCGCTCCAGTGCCCACAAACCGAAACCATGCTCAGCGAAATGCCCACGGATTCGCCCGATCAATGCCGCACTTTCCAGCCGGCTCAAGGGTGCCGGGAAATAGCGCATGACCTGCGGATCGGCACACATTGCCGCGAATGCCGGCAAATCGTCGTCGCGCCACTGGCGCATCAACAGTCGCGCACTCTCCAGTTGCAGTATCGGCTCCATCTTTCCCCCCCTTCCGTTTCCCTGCAAACAAGTCTACATCGCTGGTAGGATCCTTCACTCATTCACGCCCTGAAGTTGCCATGTCGCTACCGCTGATCTACCACGAAGACTACAGCCCCGAATTCCCGGCGGAACACCGCTTCCCGATGGACAAGTTCCGGTTGCTGCGCGATCACCTGGTAGAAAGTGGCCTGACCCAGGACCGGCACTTGCTGCGCCCCGACATCTGCCCAACCGAGATCCTCGCCCTGGCCCACGACCCTGCCTATATAGAACGCTATATGGGCGGCGAGTTGTCCCGCGAAGACCAGCGGCGCCTCGGCCTGCCCTGGAACGAAGCGCTGGCCCGGCGCACCGTGCGGGCGGTCGGCGGTTCGTTGCTGGCCGCCGAGCAGGCGCTGGAACACGGCCTGGCCTGCCATCTGGCCGGCGGCACCCACCACGCCCATTACGATCACCCCGCCGGTTTCTGCATCTTCAATGACCTGGCCGTGATCAGCCATTACCTGCTGGAAAGCGGCCGGGTCGGTCGGGTGCTGATTTTTGACTGCGACGTGCATCAGGGCGATGGTACTGCACGGATTCTCGAACATACCCCGGATGCGGTGACGGTTTCCCTGCATTGCGAAAAGAACTTTCCGGCACGCAAGGCCAAAAGCGACTGGGACATTCCGTTGCCCATGGGCATGGGCGATGCGGACTATCTGAAGGTGGTGGATGACGCACTCAATTACCTGCTGCCGCTCTACCAGCCGGAACTCGTGCTGTATGACGCCGGTGTCGATGTGCACAAGGACGATGCACTGGGCTACCTGAAACTGACCGATACCGGCGTCGCGGCGCGTGATGAAAGCGTGCTGCGCCATTGCCTGGGGCGGGATATTCCCGTGATGGGTGTGATCGGCGGCGGTTACGGCAAGGATCGACAAGCCCTGGCGCGACGCCACGGGATCCTGCACCACAGCGCACAACGGGTCTGGCAGTCATCAGGTTGTCATTGAGTTGTGGATGCTTTACCCACAATGCCTGTGTAACGGCCTGTGGATAACCTGAGCGAAAGTACCTACAGGCCACAGCCTATATAGCCTGCAAGGTACTGAGTGTTTTTTGATCAGTTGCCGCCACGACGATGACATTGCGGTGCTGATAGAATGCCGGCCCTCTTTCGCCGAACCGCAGCGCACGCCATGACCCAGCCTTCCGCCAACCGCCCTCATCACGTCGCCATCATCGGCGGCGGCCCCGCCGGCCTGATGGCCGCCGAGGTGTTGAGCCAGGCGGGCGTCAAGGTAGACCTCTACGACGGCATGCCCTCGGTGGGCCGCAAGTTCCTGCTGGCTGGTGTCGGTGGCATGAACATCACTCACTCCGAAGCCTACCCGGCGTTCCTTTCGCGTTACGCCGAGCGCGCCCCGCACATCGCGCCGTTGCTGCGTGAGTTCGGTGCGCCCGCGCTGTGTGAATGGATTCACGGGCTGGGCATCGACACGTTCGTCGGCAGCTCTGGCCGCGTGTTTCCCACGGACATGAAAGCCGCCCCACTGCTGCGTGCCTGGCTCAAACGCTTGCGTGATGCTGGCGTGGTGATCCACACCCGCCACCGCTGGCTGGGCTGGAATACCGATGGCAGCCTGCGCATCGACAGCCCCGACGGCGAGAAAACAATCAACGCTGATGCCCTGTTGCTGGCACTGGGTGGCGGCAGCTGGTCGCGCCTGGGCTCGGACGGTGCGTGGATGCTGGCGCTGGAACAACAAGGTATCGACCTGGCGCCGCTACAGCCGAGCAATTGCGGGTTCGAAGTGACCGCCTGGAGCGAGCTGATGGTCAGCAAATTCGCTGGCGCGCCGCTGAAAAACATCGCCATGGGCTTGAACGACGACACGCCGCGACTGGGCGAGTGCGTGATCACCGCCACCGGCATCGAAGGCAGCCTGATTTATGCACTGTCGGCGCCGATTCGTGAGGCCATCAATCAATACGGTTCCGCCACTGTTCACCTCGACCTGCTGCCGGGCCGGCCTGTGGATAAAATCCAGGCCGCATTGAACAAGTCTCGCGGCTCACGCTCCATGGCCAAGCACTTGCATAGCCAACTGGGCCTGGACGGCGTCAAGGCGGCACTGCTGCGCGAGCTGACCGCCGCAGAATGCTTCGCCGACCCGCTGGCACTGGCCAATGCCATCAAGGCCCTGCCACTGACACTGGTCAGAACCCGGCCGCTGGATGAAGCCATCAGCAGCGCCGGTGGCGTGACCTTCGAGGCCATGAATGAACAGCTGATGCTCAAGCAATTGCCCGGCGTGTTCTGCGCCGGGGAAATGCTCGACTGGGAAGCGCCGACGGGCGGCTATCTACTGACCGCCTGCTTCGCCAGTGGGCGCGCGGCGGGGATGGGGATGGTCGAATGGCTGAGGAGCGGCGGCAAGCTATAAGCTAGAGCAGGCACATGACCTGCTCCTTGCTTGCAGCTTGAAGCTTGCCGCTTGTCGCTGCTTTCAAGGCTTGCGCTTGCGCGGCCCGGTGTTGAACACCGGCACCTTGCGTACCGGCTTGACGGGCACATCGGCCACTGTCTCGCCGCTGTCGACCCATTTGCCCAGGTTGCGTTTTCCGCCACCCGAAGCCTTGGGTTTCTTCGGCTTTTTCGGTTTCTTGATCACCTGGCCGCTGGCGTCGGTGTCCGGCACCCGATGCTCCGGTTCGAAGTCCTGCTCCATGTGGCGGGTCAAGGCCTGACGGGTCAGCATCTCGATGGCCGACAGCAGGTTCACCTCATCGGCGCACACCAGCGAAATGGCCTCGCCGGTGGAGCCCGCACGACCGGTACGACCGATACGGTGGATGTAATCCTCGGCGACGATCGGCAGGTCGAAGTTGACCACCAGCGGCAAGTCTTCGATATCCAGTCCACGGGCAGCCACATCGGTGGCCACCAGTATCTGGATTTCACTGGCCTTGAACCGATCAAGTGCACGTTGGCGAGTGGCTTGTGGTTTATCGCCGTGGATACCGTCGGCGTTCACGCCCAGGCCCTGGAGCTTCTCCACCAGTGCGTCCACGCCATTACGGGTCTTGGCGAACACCAGCACCTGCTTCCACTTGTTCTTGCGCATCAAGTGAACGAACAGCTCCGGCTTGCGCTTCTTGTCGACCGTCACCACCCATTGCTTGACGGTGTTGGCGGCGACGTTGCGCGGGCTGACTTCGATGCTCAGCGGATCGTTGAGCATTTGTCCGGCCAGCAGGCGGATCTGGTCCGAGAAGGTGGCGGAGAACAGCAGGGTCTGGCGCTTTTTCGGCAGCGCCTTGTAAATGTTCGCCAGCTCTTCGGAAAAGCCCAGGTCGAGCATGCGGTCGGCTTCGTCCAGCACCAGGGTTTGCAGCTGATTGAACTTCAGTGCGTTCTGGCGGAACAGGTCCAGCAGGCGACCTGGCGTGGCCACCAGCAGGTCGACGCCTTTGCGCAGCTTCATCATTTGCGGGTTGATGCTGACGCCGCCATACACCGCGTAGGTGCTCAACGGCAGGTGCTCGGCGTACTGGCGCACGCTTTCATGGACCTGTTCGGCCAACTCGCGGGTCGGCACCAGGATCAGCGCACGCACCGAGTTACTGGTGACTTTCGGCCCTTCCATGGCCAGCAACTGCAACAGCGGCACGGCGAAACCGGCGGTCTTGCCGGTGCCGGTCTGAGCCGCGGCCATCAGGTCGCGACCGGCCAGCACCGCCGGGATGGCTTGCGCCTGCACCGGGGTCGGGGTCTGGTAGCCGAGCGTCTCAAGGGCGCGCAGCAAGGGTTCGATCAGGCCAAGAGTGGCGAAAGTCATGGGAGTACCGTAGGAATAAATCAGCGCGGGTATGCAATGGCGCGCAGTTTACCCTAATTCACACGGGATTCTGTCGGCGCGACAGCGGCGGGTCGATCGGCACCCCGGCGCCACTGCGGCAAGCCGATCAACACCACGGCGCTGATGATCACCAGCATGGCCAGCGCTTCCTCGATACCGATGGTCTCGCCGACGAACACGATCCCCAGCAACACCGCCACGGCCGGGTTGACGTAGGCATAACTGGTGGCCGCCGCCGGCCGCACGTGTTTCAACAGGTACATGTAGGCGTTGAAGGCGATGATCGAACCGAACACGGTCAGGTAAGCCAGCGCCGCCCAGCCTTCGATCGGCGGCAGGCTCTCCAGGCGTTCACCACTAATCGCGCTGCCAATCAGCAACACCACGCCACCGACCAGCATTTCTACGGCGCTGGCCATTGCGCCCTGGGGCAAGGGCAAATGTCTGCTCCACACCGAGCCGAACGCCCAGGTCGCTGCGGCGAAAATCAGCAGCGCCGCGCCCAACGGACTCGATTGCAGATTGGACCCCAGGTTGAGCATGGCAATGCCAATCAGGCCAAGCACAATCCCGGCCCATTCGAGACGGGTATTACGTGCGCCCCAGAAATAGCCACAGAGCAAGGTAAACAGCGGTACCGTCGCCACCGCCAACGCCGCCACCCCGGAGGCCACGCCCATGTGCTCGGCCACGCTGACCGCGCCATTGCCACAGCTGAGCAGCAGAATCCCGATGATCCCGGCGGCTTTCCATTGCGCCCAGGTCGGTGCCGGCGCCCCTCTCCAACGCAGGAAGGCGTACATCAAGGTCCCGGCGATCACGAAGCGGATACCGGCCAGCAGCAACGGTGGCCAGTACTCCACGCCGATGCGAATCACCAGGTAGGTCGACCCCCAAATCACATACAACGCGAAAAAGGCGGCGATCAACGGTAAGGGAAAGCGACGTAGGCCAGGCATGGGCAGCTCGAAGACAGGTCAATGTGAGCAGCTATTCTAGAAAGGCCAACACTGGAAAATAAGTTACAAAACCTGTTTATCGGGCCAGTACACTTTTAAAAGCACGGAGATTTTCGCTGTAACCCGTACTTTCGAAAGTCAGTCATGTTCAGGAACCCGCACAATGGACAAATTCGACCGCATGCTGCTCAGCGCCCTGTTGGAAAACGGTCGTGCGTCCTACGCCGAGCTGGCGCGTAAAGTAAACCTGTCCGCCCCGGCCGTCGCCGAGCGCGTGGCCAAGCTCGAAGCCTGCGGGGTGATTACCGGCTACGCGGCAAAGGTCGACATGGCCAAGCTCGGGCTGCCTATCCAGTGCGTCATCGAGCTGCGCCTGAACCAACACGGCAACCAGAAAGCCTACGATGATCTGATCAAAATCCCGCAGCTGACCGAGTGCCACCGGGTGACGGGTGACCCCTGCGTGATCATGCAAGCCGCCGTGGGTTCGATGCAGGAGCTGGAGGCGCTGATCAACCGCGTGGCCACGTTCGGGTTCAGCAAGACTTCGATTGTGTTGTCCAGCGCCATCGAGAAGCGGGTGCCGCTAGGGCAATTGGAGGGGAACGGGAAATAGATCACGCGTGAGCGCGCGCCTGCTCGCCCCACGGTGGACGTGTTTGCCGCTAGAGCCCGCGATGCCGCTTGAGGTGTTCGTCGATTTTCGCTGCCGGGACTTTCTGCAAACTGCGCAGAAAATCATGGGACAACTCGCGCACGCCATGCTTTTGCAGCAACTCTTGCTCCAGATACGTGGCGAGGTTGGCCGCCATTTCCGCATCGGCCATGGCCCGGTGAGCCTGGCCGGTGTGGGGCAGTCGGGCGAAGGTGGTCAGGGTGCCGAGCTTGTGGTTCGGTGCCGTCGGCATCAGGCGCCGGGCCAGTAGCAACGAGCAGGCAAAGTTCTGCAAGCGGGTGCGCTTGATCAGCCCCAGCTCAAAGTCCCAGAATTTCTGGTCGAACGCAGCGTTGTGCGCCAACAGTGGCGTGGTGCCCACGAATTCGTTGACCTCGTTCATCACCTGTTCGGCGCTTGGCGCGGTGCGCAGCATGGCATTGCTGATGCCGGTCAACTGCTCGATAAACGCCGGGACCCGCACGCCCGCGTTCATCAGGCTTTGGTAACGCTCGACAATGCGCCCCTGTTCAAGTATCACCACGGCAATTTCCGTGGCCCGGCAGCTGCTGCTCGGGGTGATCCCGGTGGTTTCAAAGTCGATGACGGCTATGCGTTCCAAACCTGTTCCTTGCGTTCAATAATCAGTTTTTAAGCAGCAACGCGCCTTCGATCGGCACGTAGCGTGTGGCCGCGCGAATCAGCGAGTTGGCCGTGAGCCCGGGCACACCGTAGGCAACGGCTTCTACCCCGTGCTTGTTGATGATGCGCTCCAGCAGCATGTCGAAATCGCCGTCCCCCGACGCCAGCACCACTTCGTCGACGTGATCGGCGGCGTCCATGATATCGAGGGTGATGCCCACGTCCCAGTCGCCCTTGGCCGAGCCATCGCTACGCTGGATGTAGGGTTTGAGCTTCACGGTGAAACCGAGGTTGCGCAGGATCTGCTGGAACTGCTGCTGCTTGCTGTCGCCGCGGTCAATGGCGTAGGCATAGGCCTCGACGATTTGCCCCTGCTTGCTGATGTCGGCCCACAAGGCGGCATAGTTGAAATGACAGCCGTAAGCCTGGCGCACGGTGTAGTAGAGGTTCTGGACATCGGCGAACACTGCGATCTTCTTCACCGCACATCCTCTTGGCGCACACAAGCGCAGGCGATTGATCAGACCCAAGGCCCGAAAAGTCGCCCAGTATGCCAGCCGGAAGGAACGTTCAGCGAATAATCAGTCCGGGGCGCCAGCGCGCCCCGGACGAATGGCGTCTCAGACGAAGGAATCGTCGTCGCCAAACAGCGATGAACTGTCGTCACCGTAGTCGACATCGCTAAAACCACCCTGCTCGTTGCCGTCGTTAGCGTTGCCCGCCATGCGCGAGTCGTCGCCCCAGCCGCTGTTGCTGTCGTCGTTGACCTGGGCCGGTTCCTCCTTGATGACTTCGACCACTTCCTGGGGCTGCGAGTTGCTGTGAAACAGGCTGCTGATGCCCTGCGCCAGCATCACACCACCGGCCACGCCCGCTGCGGTTTTCAAGGCGCCGCCAAGAAAGCTGCTGGCGGCGGGAGCCTGTTGCGCAGGGCCCGCATAGGGCTGCTGCGGGCCACCGAAGCGTGGCGGAGGCGACAGCGTATCGGACGAAGGCCGCCCTGGTTCACGCCATCCATTGCCGCTGAATGCGGACGAACCCTGGGCTGGGACCGACCGGGCATCACGGGCACCACCAAAGATGCTCGACAAGAATCCGCCGGTCGCTGCCGGTGCAGCCGCCTGCCCCCTGGCTTGCTGCAATTGGGCCTGCAATTGCTGAACCTGTTGGGCCAGTTGTTGGTTTTGTTCATTGAGGCTGTTGAGCGCGGCCTCCTGCACCAGGATCGCCTGGGTCATGAAGTAACCCGCCGTCGGCTGGCGCCCCAGGTGCTCCTTGATCCGTGCCTCGGCCTCGGCATCACGCAACGCGCCGTCCGTTTCGGCCTGCTGCAACCGGGAAAACAGTCCATCGATCAGGGTTTGTTCTTCGCTGTTCATGGCGACCTCATAGATTGCCGGGAAATCGGTGCCCTTCTCCTTATGGAAAAGGTGCTCATCCGTAATGGGGTTGTTGCCGACGCTTTCAATGCGCTTTACCGAACGTTTACCTTTGTTCAGGTGCCAGTCGCATCGGTTACAGTGTCTGCATATTGTGCAACCTGCGAACGCGACCGATGAATCCGTTAGACGTACTCCGCGACTCCTTCTATTTCTTCCAGCGCAATCTGGGCCGGATCGTGCCGCTGTGCTTGCCCCTGGTGGTGTTCGAAGCCCTGCTGCAGCAACTGGTCGATCACTCGCAGGGGCCGCAAGCCTTTCCCGGCTACAGCGTGATGGTCGGGCTGCTGGTGTACCCGCTCTACACCGCCGCACTGATCCTGTTTCTCGATGCACGCAGCCGTGGCGAATCGCCGCGCACTCGCGACCTGCTGGCGGCGTCGGCCAGCCTGTGGCCGCGCTTTGCCTTGCTGACGGCGGTCAACACGCTGCTGATATTGATCGGGCTGTCGCTGTATTTCCTGCCGGGCATCTGGCTGATGGTGATGCTGGCGTTTGCCGAATACCTGCTGGTGCTGCGCAACATGCAACCACTGGCCGCCATCCGCGAAAGCATGCGCCTGGCACGCGGCAATTTCCTGCGGATCCTGGTGTGCATTCTCTGCGTGATGGGCCCCTTGTGGCTGCTCAAGGGCGCCAGTCTGTCGATCTATCCGGAGCCACAGAACCCGGCCATTGCGCTGCTTCTGGAAAGCATCCACAGTTTCCTGCAACTGTTCACCAGCGTGGTGCTGTTTCGTCTGTTCATGCTGATCAGCGAAGCCCCTGACAACACCGAAGGCAATGCCTGACCGCTCTACCCTTTGGGTTCGGCCTTGCACTCGGTTATGCTCGCTATCAACTTTGTAACGCCATAAGCCGAGCCATGACCCGTCTACTGCGCTACACCCTGTTGGGCCTGCTGTCTCTCACCTGCCTGCTGCTGGCGTTGCTCTACAGCCTGACCTGGCGCCCCGAGGCCAAGGAAACACTGGAAGTCAGTTGCAGCGCCCCGGCGCCCACCCTGGTCCCCGGCCAGGCCTTGAAGGTGATGACCTGGAACGTTCAGTACCTGGCCGGTAAACGTTATGTGTTCTGGAATGACCTGGCCCAAGGCAGTGACGAAAACCCGACACCGGAAGACATGGCCTTCAGCCTCGATGAGGTGGCGCGGGTCATCCGCGACGAGCAACCGGACCTGGTGCTGCTACAGGAACTGGATGACGGCGCCAAGGCCAGCGACTACCAGAACCAGCTCAAGCTGCTCCAGGAACGCCTCGCCGACCTCTACCCCTGCAGCACCCACGCCTTCGACTGGAAGGCCGACTTCGTTCCCGACCGGCACATCTTCGGCAGCGTTGGCCGGCAACTGGCAACCTTGAGCCGCTACCAGATCGAACACGCCGAACGCCTGCAACTGCCTGATACGACGACGAACGTCATCAGTCGCCAGTTCCAGCCCAGAAATGCCTTGCTGGTGAGCTACCTGCCGCTGCGCGACGGCGGGCAAATGGCGGTCCTCAACACGCACCTCGACCGCGCCACCGAACCGAACGAGACGTTGCAAGCCAAGGTCGCGGCCGTCGCCAAGGTGCTGGACAAATACGAGGCACACGGCACGCCATGGCTGATCGGAGGCGACTTCAACCTCCTCCCGCTGGGACAATTCCAGCGCCTGCCCCCCGAGCAGCGCACGCCCTACTCCGCCGACAGCCCGCTGCATGGGCTGTGGGACAAATACCCGATGATCCCGACCAACAACGAGGCCAGTGGCATCGATCGTGCGCGCTGGTTGACCCATTACCCCAACGACCCAGGCCTCAACGGCCCGGACCGCACCGTCGACTACCTGTTCTACAGCCCTCGACTCAAACGGGTTGAGGCGATGGTGAGGCAGGACGATACCTTGCGAATCTCCGACCACTTGCCGGTGATCGCCCGGTTCCTGTTGCCGGCAGCGCCTTAGGGCTCAATCAATGCTCCTCCTCTAGTTCGTCATGCAATAACCCGAAGATATTGCGCTTCATGTCGATTAAGAGCGCTCCATGACCATGTCCAGGGTCCGTGGGCGTTCGATCGGCACATCCAGAATCTGCTCTAACTGATCACTAGCAGATTTCTTTTTGTCTGCCAGATCACTGCGCCATCCCGCGCACTCCTGTGAGCGGTCGACTGTCGCAGATCATTGAACAGAGAAGGCGGTGACATCCGCCTTCTACATGTTCAATTCTTGGTTCTTTTGGCCGTTCGGGCCGCACGCCCGTCGTACTCTGGACGGCCAGAAACAATTAGCCCGAAGAAATAAGGTTGGGCGCCCGAGTCCTCGAGCTGAACACAGCATCAGGCATCAAATCGCGGCTTTGAATGTGGGGTTCGTGGAGCGGTTACAGTGTTTGCGCGAACCGCTGGTGCTGCACTTGGACAACGGCGCGCCGATGAAATCGGTGACGCTGCTGAGCAAAATGTACGAGCTGGGCATCACGCCGTCGCGTGGCCGACCGCGCGTGAGCAACGACAATCCCTACTCGGAGTCGCTGTTTAGAACACTGAAATATTGTCCGCAATGGCCGGCGGATGGTTTTGCCAGTTTGGATGCCGCACGGACCTGGGTGAGGGACTTCATGCGCGGGTACAACACCGAACATCGGCATAGCCGAATCCGCTTCGTCACGCCGGCTGAGCGGCATCGAGGACTGGATCATCAGATCCTGGCCCGGCGGCATGAGCTGTACGAGCGAGCCCGGGAGAAAAACCCGGAACGTTGGTCAGGTCAGACGCGAAACTGGGAGCCTATAGGTACGGTCCTGCTAACCCCGGACCGGGAACAGCAGGTCGAGAAAAGAGCGGCATAGTTGAACGGTGACGCGACAACCACCTTGAAAAACGCCGTGTCGGCTAAAGCCACTTCGTGTTAGTCGTGTCGGTTTGGTGGTACCGACCCTCAGCTACTTGTAGTGGTCTAATGAAACCGGACACCCATTTAGGCGAGAATGCTCGCCAGATCGAGGTGTCAGATGACCAAACAAC